>JAFMIZ010000009.1 GCA_017853715.1 Pedosphaera sp. | reverse complement strand
GCTGCGCGAAGTATTTCATCTGGACTAGCACGATGCCAAATTCAGCATATCTTCAGTGCGCATGACGATCTCGCTCTTCATACCGTGTTTTGTGGACCTGATGTTCCCGCAGGTGGGCATCAGCATGGTTCACATCTTCGAGCGGCTTGGGCACAAGGTTGTCGTGCCCCCAGGCCCGGCGTGTTGTGGTCAGCCTGCGTTCAACACTGGATACTGGGATGAGAGCCGTGAGATTGCGGTGAAGATGTTGGAAGTTTTGAAGGGCGCTGAGGCGGTGGTGATCGCCAGTGGTTCCTGTGGCGCGATGATGAAGGTGTTTTACCCGGAACTCTTCGTGGGCACACCACACGAAGCAGCGGCGCGCGAACTGGCGCCCAAGTGCCATGAGTTTTCCAGCTTCTTGGTGAACCAGCTCAAGGTTACGGACCTCGGGGCGAAGTTCCCGCACAAGGTCACGTTCCACGACGGTTGCCACGGCTTGCGTGAGTTGAACAACAAACGTCCGCCCCGCGAACTGCTCGCCAGGGTGAAAGGGCTGGAACTCGTCGAAATGGCGGCGGCGGAAACATGCTGCGGTTTCGGGGGAACCTTCTCCGCCAAGTTCCCTGCCATTTCCACCGCGATGGGTGAAGTGAAATGCGCTTCTGCGTTGGACACCAAAACGGAATACATCGTCTCCTGCGACTCGAGTTGCCTGATGCAGATTCAGGGACTCGCGGACAAGCAACAGCAGCCGATCAGGACCATCCATCTCGCGGAGGTATTGAACTCGCGATGAACGCACCAGCCACCCAATTCAAGCTCGACGCCCGGCGCATGGCGCCGGATTACCGCCATCGCGGTATTGTCCAGACCGCCATGGGCAAATATGAAGTGGTGCGCGACCAGCGGAAGATGTGGTTCCACGATTGGCAGGGCGCTCGCCAGCTGGCGTCGCAGACCAAGTTTGAGGCGGTCAATCACCTCGACAAGTATCTCACGCAGTTTGTGACGAACATCGAGGCGCGCGGCACCAAGGTGCATTGGGCCGGCAACGCCCAACAAGCGCGCGAAATAATCCTGGGCATCCTGCGCGACAAAGCGGCCAAAGTGGTCGTGAAGTCCAAAGCCATGACCTCGGAGGAAATCCACCTCAACGACGCGATGGAGGAGGCTGGTTATGAGGTGGTGGAATCCGATCTTGGCGAGTTCATCGTTCAGCTTCGCCAGGAGGCGCCATATCATCTCGTTTTTCCTGCGATGCACCTGACGCGCGGTGAAATCAAAGACCTGTTCCAGAAGAAGCTCAACGATGCGCCCTCTGATGACCCGGAGGAATTGACAATGGTCGCGCGGCGGGCGCTGCGGGAGAAATATCTCCAAGCCGACGTCGGCATCACCGGCGCGAACTTCGCAATCGCCGAGACCGGCATGATTTCCATCACAGAAAACGAGGGCAACGCGCGCCTAACCGCTGCGATGCCCAAGACGCTGATCACCCTTGTGGGCATCGAGAAAGTGCTGCCGCGCTTTGAGGATTTGGCGTTGTTCCTGCCGATGCTTGCGGTTATGGGCACGGGGCAGGCGTTGACGTGCTACAACACGATGTATGGCGGGCCCCGTCAGCCGGGTGAGGCGGACGGACCCGAGGAATATCACGTTGTTCTGCTGGACAATCACCGCACGCTGCTGTTGGCCGATGCCGAGCAGCGCGATGCGTTGCATTGCATCCGGTGTGGCGCGTGCCTGAATGTTTGTCCCATCTTCCGCAACGTAGGCGGTCACTCCTACGGCACGGTTTATGGCGGGCCGATCGGCTCCGTCATCACCCCGCACCTGCGCGGGTTGCAGGACTGGAAGCATCTCAGTTACGCGTCCTCCTTGTGTGGTGCTTGCACTGAGACGTGTCCGGTGAAAATTGATCTGCATCATCACCTGCTGCAAAACCGGCGCAACGCCTCCTCGCCCAATGGCGGCAGCCCGAGCTTTTGGCAACGAATCGCCTTCAAGTTTTTTGCCCCTGTGGCTAACAAACCTGCGCTTTGGTCGCTCGTCACGAAGCTGGGACGCATTGGGCAAATTTTTCACGGCCCGATCAAAGGCACGGCGCTCGACCCGGCGCAGGCGTGGACGAAGACGCGCGACTTGCCGCCAGTGGCGAAGGAGAGTTTCCGCGAGTGGTGGGAGGCCCGGCGATGAGCACGCGTGAAACCGTTTTAGCGCGGATTCGCGAGGCGCTGACGATCGAGGCGCATCCGCATGGTGCAGTCGGATTGCCTACGTTGGCAGACCAGAGGCGGGTGATGCCGCCGGTCGGCGCCAGCGAGGAGGAACGCCTGGCGTTGTTCGCCAAAAATGCCGGTGACTTGCGAGCGACGTTTGTGCGGGTGGCTAACGAGGCTGAAGCATGGCAGAAATTGAAAGAGGCTGCCGTGACCGACAAGTGGGAGCGGGTATTGACGCACAAGAGCAAGCTGACCCAGCCCGCAGCGGAGTCCATCGGATTGCCGGTGGCTTATATCGAACAAGCTTTGCCTAAGACTGAACAAGCGCAGTGTGACGTGGGCATCACGGAGTGCGACGCGTTGATCGCTCAAACGGGCACGGTGCTGGTTACGAGTCGCAGTGCGGGGGGGCGGGCGCTTTCTTGCCTGCCGCCCTATCACGTGGTGTTGGCCCGACGGGAGCAATTGGTGCCGGACATGCCTGCAGCGTTTGCATTGTTGAAAACCAAATACGCGGGCGGTTTCCCCAGCATGATTTCCTTCATCACTGGCCCCAGCCGGACCGGCGACATCGAGCGCATCCTTGTGCTTGGGGCGCACGGGCCCAAGCGGTTGACGATTTTCTGCATCGGTTAAAAGTTCCCTTTCCCCCGCAATTCAAATTGCCGCGTGCAGGTCCAGGTGAGAAGATGCCGCGCGCGTGATGAATACGATTCCACGATTTTTTCCGGGAGCGGTCCTGCTGGCCGCAGCATTAATGGCCTGCCCCCGAAGCTCGGCGGATTCAGGGAGCACCCCCGACTTCAGCGAGGTGCGCGAACTCCTGCTCAAGCACATGACCGGCGGCACCGAGGCGGAACTGAATCGCGCAGCCGTCCGTGGTATGATCTCCGAGTTGAAGGGCAGGGCGGTGCTGTTGCCCGACGGTAAGGAATCCGAGCCTGCGACAAATGCACTGGCTGGTTCAGCGCAACGGTTTGACGGAGAAGTTGGCTACGTGCGCATCAACCGGGTTGCCGAGGGCTTGGCGAATGAAGTAACCAAATCCATCTCACTGCTTAACTCCTCCAACGCGCTGGCCGGGCTGGTGCTGGATCTGCGATATGCCGACGGCACTGATTATGCCAGCGCGGCAGCGACCGTGGACCTGTTCCTCGCGCTGGAAGCGCCCTTGCTGAACGCGGGCAAAGGCTTGCTCAGTTCCAGGGAAAAAGCCAATCCATTGACTCTGCCGGTCGTGGCACTCGTGAATGGCAAGACAACGGCGGCGGCCGAAGCTTTGGCGGCGGTGCTGCGCCAGGCGGGCGTCGGGCTGCTGATCGGCAGTTCGACGGCGGGCCGTGCGGGCATCACCAGCGACTATCAGTTAACCACTGGCCAGACGTTGCGGATCATGACGGCGCCCGTGCAATTGGGCAACGCGAAGGCCTTGACCGCCGAGGGTGTGACGCCAGACGTGTCCGTGGAGGTCAAGCCCGAGGACGAGGCCAAATTCTACGCGGACCCTTTCGCCGGAGCGGGACGCGCTGCCAGCAGTGCGATTGTCACCGCCAGTGCTGAATCCAAAGCGGATGCGGCCCGTCGGGTTCGAGTTACTGAAGCCGACTTGGTTCGGGAAAGGCGCGGCGATGGTGATTTGGAGACCGTCGCGGGCGAACGGGTGAAGTCAGAACCCGAAAAACCCAAGGTCAATGACCCGGTTTTATTGCGAGCGATTGATCTTTTGAAGGGGCTGGCGGTCGTGCGCCAGTGGAAGTCCTGATTTCGCATTTGACGATTCCATCCTGCGACCCAAACTTGCCCCTCGTTTTGGATGAAAACCGTTTTGTTCATTTGCACCGGCAATATCTGCCGCAGCCCCATGGCCGAGGGATTGTTCCGCCATGCCACCGCAGGGCGGAGTGATTGCCGGGTGCTGTCGGCGGGTTTGGGTGCAATGGACGGCCAGCCGCCGAGCACGCATTCCGTTACGGCCATGAAGGAACTGGGCATCGACATCTCCCGGCAGCGCAGCCGCATGTTGACGGCGGAACTCGTCCGGCAGGCGGATTACATTTTCGGCATGACGCACAGTCACGTGGATACGGTGCAATTGCTGTATCCGCAGGCGGCGGAGAAAACTTTTCTGCTGCGCGAATTTGACGACACGCTCGATCCCTACGAAAAAGATATCAGCGATCCGATCGGCGGTTCGTTTGCCATCTATCGCGCGTGTCGCAACCAGATTGAACAAGGCATTGCCAGCATCATGAGCATTATTGAACACGGTTCAGCCGACCCGGCGGCGCGTCCTGCAGAACATAGAATCCCCACCTTCGCCATCGGCTCCGACCACGGCGGGTTTGATCTCAAGCAAGCGTTGAAGTCACACCTCGACGCGCGTGGCATCAGCTACACCGACTTCGGCACGCACAGCAAGGAGTCCACGGATTACCCTGATTACGCTCAAGTCGTTGGGGAAGCCGTGACGGTCGGAAAAGCCGAACTGGGTTTGCTTGTCTGCACCACGGGCATCGGCATGTGCATCACGGCGAATAAGATTGCCGGAATTCGCGCCGCGCTGGTTGCAGACGCTCCGACGGCAGCCGTGACGCGCGAACACAACAATTCCAACGTGCTTTGCCTTGCGGGCAAAACCACGACCGTGGATGAGGCGCGCAAGATTGTGGACGCCTTCCTGGCGGCAAAATTTGAAGGCGGTCGTCACGAACGCCGCGTAAATAAAATGGAACCCAAGAACACGCCCTCCCAGTTAAAACTGAAACACGTTGACCCCGAGATTGCCGAGATCATCGAGCACGAGCGCAATCGCCAGCAGGAAAACATCGAGTTGATCGCCAGCGAGAATTTCACCAGCCCGGCGGTGATGGAAGCGCAGGGATCGGTCCTCACCAACAAATACGCCGAAGGCTACCCCAAGAAGCGCTGGTATGGTGGGTGCGAGAACGTGGATTTGTCCGAGCAGATCGCGATTGACCGCGCGAAGAAGTTGTTCGGTGCCGAGCACGCCAACGTGCAACCGCATTGCGGCAGCAGCACGAACATGGCGGTGTATTTCGCCTTCCTGAAGCCCGGTGATAAGATGCTCACCATGGACCTGAGTCACGGCGGCCATCTAACGCACGGCAACAAGGCCAACTTCTCCGGCAAATTCTTCGAGATCGTCCACTACGGCGTGAGCAAGGAGTCGGAGCGCATTGATTACGATCAACTCGCACGCATGGCGGAAGAGCACAAGCCGAAGATGATCACGGTGGGTGCCAGTGCCTACCCGCGCATCATTGATTTCGAGCGCATGGGCCAGATTGCCCGTTCGATTGGCGCGCTCTTGCTGGCGGATATCGCCCACATCGCCGGCTTGGTCGCGGCGGGTGTGCATACCAGCCCGGTGCCGCATGCTGACTTCGTGACCACCACCACGCACAAAACCCTGCGGGGTCCGCGCGGCGGCTTGATCCTGTGCAAGGAGAAGTATGCGAAGGAAGTGGACTCGATGATTTTCCCGGGCATCCAGGGCGGTCCGCTGGAACATGTCATTGCCGCCAAGGCGGTTTGTTTCCATGAAGCGCTGCAACCGGCCTTCAAGGAGTACCAGCAGCAGATTGTGAAAAACGCCGCCGCCTTGGCTGACGGCATGAAGCGTAACGGCTTCCGCCTCGTCAGCGGCGGCACGGAGAATCACCTCATGTTGGTGGACGTCGGTGCCAAGGGCATCACCGGCAAGGAATGCCAGATCGCCCTCGACGAAGCCGGCATCACCACAAACAAGAATACGATTCCTTTCGAGACCCGCTCGCCGTTCCAAGCCAGCGGCATTCGCCTCGGCACGCCCGCCGTCACCACGCGCGGCATGAGGGAAGCCGAAATGGCCGCCATCGCCGACATGATCAGTGAGGTGTTGATGGACTTGAAGAACGTGGAGGCCGCCCACAAGGTCCGCACCCGGGTGCGCGAACTGACAGCCAAGTTCCCGTTGCCGTATTGATCGAGGCAGCATTTGTTTCCGCAAGGCCGGAGCGTCATTGCTCCGGCCTTTTTTGTGGCCAAGAATCCCACTTGACGCTTGGGCAATGCTGCTTCAATGTGTCCCTGCCTGACGGCGAATTTCCCCCTGATTGACAGATTGGAAGTATTGTCGTTGGCCATTCCCCGGCCCGGCTGCCAGATCGATTAAACCCCATTTTGGTAGGCTGACCGGCGCTCGCTGGCAAATGCGCGGTGAGCCTCCCGGAATCTGCATTCAATTTATTCCTAACTAGAAGCCTATGCCTGCTAAGAAGAAGGCCGCACCAAAGCGCGCCAAGTCGAAAGAACAAATCATTCCTGCTGAAGTGGCGGAAACACCTGTTGCCGCACCCACGCCATCCGACAGCTCCGACGTTCCCACCACGGAAGAGGTTGCTGCCCACGCGAAAGCTGAAGCCGCCGCTGATCGCCAATCCAATATGCGTTCCAGCGATGAGCTGCGTCCGCCCACGGCGCCAGTGGAAACCTCGGCTGATGATTCAGCCGCCGATGAGCCGGAGCGCCCGCGTGTCGAACGTCTGCCTACGGGTCGCCGTGATCGCATCGCGGAGTCGCTCAACATCGCCGAGTTGCAGGCCATGGAAATGGCCAAGTTGACGGCGATGGCCAAGCAGTTTGGGGTCGAGAACTACGGCACCATGCGCAAGCACGAGATCATTTACCATGTGCTTCAGAAGAACGCGGAGCGGGCCGGTGTGTTGTTCACCGAAGGCGTGCTGGAGGTGTTGCCGGAAGGCTTCGGTTTCTTGCGCTCGCGCAGCTTCAACTATCTGCCGTGTCCCGAAGACGTTTATGTGTCGCCCTCGCAGATTCGCCGGTTCGATTTGCAGACCGGCAACTTGATTGCTGGACAGATCCGTCCGCCCAAGGAGAAGGAACGTTTTTTCGCCTTGCTCAAGGTGGAAGCGGTGGATGGCGAAGATCCCGAGAAGGCGAAGAACAAAACCCATTTCGACAACCTGACGCCGCTGTTTCCGAACAAGCGATTTATCCTGGAGACCGATCCGGCAGAGCTCAGCACCCGCGTGCTGGACCTGGTCTGTCCGATCGGCAAGGGCACCCGCGGGATCATTGTGGCGCCGCCGCGCACGGGTAAAACCGTGCTCATGCAGAAGCTCGCCAACGCGATGCTCAAGAACAACCCGGAGAGCTACTTGTTCATCCTGTTGATCGACGAGCGCCCGGAGGAAGTGACGGATATGGAGCGTTCCTGCAAAGGCGCGGAAGTGATCTCGTCCACGTTCGATGAACCGCCGGAGCGTCACGTGCAGGTGGCCGAAATGGTCATCGAAAAGGCCAAGCGCATGATTGAGCACAAGCGTGATGTCGTCATCCTGCTGGATTCCATCACCCGTCTCGCTCGCGCTTACAACACAGTGCAACCGCACTCCGGCAAGATTCTGTCGGGCGGTGTGGACGCCAACGCGTTGCACAAGCCGAAGCGCTTCTTTGGTGCTGCGCGTAACATTGAGGAGGGCGGTTCGCTCACCATCATGGCGACGGCACTCGTGGATACCGGCAGCCGCATGGATGAAGTCATCTTTGAAGAGTTCAAGGGCACGGGCAACATGGAGGTGCATCTGGATCGCGGTCTGGTGGATCGCCGTATTTTCCCGAGCATCAATGTTGAACGTTCCGGCACCCGCAAAGAGGAGCTGCTTTATCACCCTGACGAACTCAGCCGCATCGTGCTGTTGCGCCGCGCGCTCACTGGCGTGCCGCCGGTCGAGTCCATGGAACTGCTGCTCGGCAAACTCAAGAAGACCGGCACTAACATCGAGTTCCTGCTCACGATGGGGGTGGGCTGATGCCTTGTGACTCCTGTGAGGCTCACGCTGGGCTGTGTTTGGCTGCTGGGGCTGTTCGCAGCTCTCGCAGCCGAAGCATTTGTTGCCAAGGGCAGTTCAACGGGAAAAGAACCAGGTGGGCGAAGGTAGTGTAGTGGACATGTTGCGCCAGCGCGGCTTGACAGTGCCCTACGCTAGGGCTTGCGATGGTAAGTTTTCTTGACCTGAATCAATAGGAACCTTGCTGATTGGTGTTCGCCCCTTGCGGCAGGCGGGCCAAAAGGTAGTATGCTCGGCGTGATGTTTAAGTCGTTTCTCCTCCCTCTTCATACGGCAATTGGCGTCACCGTTTTTTTGCTGGGTGCCGTCGCTCTGCGAGCTGGCAAAATTGAAGTTTACGAAATCCCCAAAGAACACGCGGGTCACTCTCACTCGGGAAACTCAAATCCGCACGGTGGAACCTCGGAGGGCAGTCCTCACGGTGGGGCGCCCATGGCGCAGCCCAGCATCAAGGTGGGTAAGCAGCCCGAAGGCTGGCGCGAGAATCCCACCCCCGGCGCTATGCGGGCGGCGAGTTATTTGGTCAGCAACGCCGAGGGCACGGAAGCCGAAATGGCAGTCATCCCGATGCCGGGCATGGCAAATATTGAGCTACAACTGGTCAATATGTGGCGTGAGCAGGCGAAGTTGCCGGCCATCACGGAAGCGGATCTCGGCACGCAAAGCACTGCGGTGACGATCGCTGGCGAACAAGGGAAGTTGTTTGACGTGGCTAGCACGGAGGCGGTTTTGGGTGGCAAATACAAAGCGCGCATTCTCGTGGCGATGCTCAAGCGCGATGACTTTACTTGGTTTTTCAAGCTGACGGGTGAGGATGCGTTCGTCGCTTCACAAAAAGCCAACTTCCTGAGTTACCTCAAAGACGTTTCGTTTGAAGCACCACAATTGCCAGCAGGTCATCCGCCGATGGCGGGCGGCGGGGGCGGTATGGGAATGGGCATGGGGCAGGGGATGATGGGCGGCGGTGCAACTGTTCCCCCGGGCACGGGCGACCAGCCCAAGTGGACGATTCCGGCGGGTTGGACGGAAATTGCGCGCTCGCCGTTTCTCGTGGGTAAGTTTCAAGTCACCGGCGACGGCGGAGCCAAGGCCGACATCAACGTCAGTATGTCCGCGGGTGACGGTGGTGGTTTGCTGGCCAATGTGAATCGCTGGCGCGGGCAGTTGAGTCTTGGGTCGGTGGATGAAGCTGGACTGCAAAAGATTTCTGCTCCACTCGAACTGGCCGGATTGAAGGCTACGCTCGTGGACTTTGCCGGCGAAGGAGCCGAGAACGGCAACGCGATGCGTTGTGTGGGTGCGATTGTTTCCCAATCGGGGCAGACGTGGTTCTTCAAGCTGCTTGGCGACGCGACATTGGTCGCGCGTGAAAAAGAGGCGCTCGTCACGTTCGTCCGCAGCGTGAAGTTCTGATTATGTCGCTCGATAAAATTTTTGAGTTCTTCGCCTCGCTGAAGCTGGCGGTGTGGGTGTTGTGCCTTTCATTGGTGCTGGTTTTCTTCGGCACGCTGGCGCAGGAGCCGTTGGGTTTATATCTCACGCAAGAGCGGTTCTTCCAAAGCTTCTTTGTGGACTACGCATCCATGGCGGCGGCAGTGAAGAAGACGTTGCAGATGGTCGGCGTTTACCTGCCGCCTTCCACCGCGGAACAAGTGCTCGCCGCGCCGCGCATCCCGGTGTTTCCCGGCGGTTACGGACTGGGCTTTGTGTTTCTGCTCAATTTGATCGCTTCGCAGATCAAGACGTTTGAACTCTCATGGAACAAGCTGGCGTTGCAGGCGGCGCATGTTGGGCTGATCCTGCTGCTGGTGGGACAGTTGTTGACCGACATGCTGGCCCTGGAGAGCACGATGCACATCCGTGAAGGGCAGGCCAAGAACTTCTCAGAGCTGGACCGCTTCGCCGAACTGGCGGTGGTGGAGGTGACCAATCCCGAGTTCGACCGTGTGACATCTATCCCGGAAAACGTGTTGGCGAAGGAAGGTGAAATCACGAGTGAATCACTTCCGTTCAAGATCCGCGTGAACAAGTTTTATGCGAATTCGGAAGTCACCAACCGCGATCCGAATGGCACCATTCAGCCTCCGGCCATGCAGGGGCTGGGACCGCAGGTGACGGTTCGTGAAATGGCCCCGGAAACCCAAATGGACCGTCGCAACATGCCAAGTGTAACCATTGAAGCCTCGTCAGCAGACGGGTCGTTGGGCACTTGGTTCGCGTCATTCTGGATTCAAAAACCGCAAACCTTGAAGGTTGGAGATCGTGAATTTGAGATTTCGCTCCGGCCCAAGCGCCTCTATAAGCCCTACACCATCGAGCTGATTGATTTCCGGCATGATAAGTATCCCGGCACGGAGATTCCCAAGGATTTTTCCAGCATGGTGCGCGTGGTCAATCTCGCCACGGGCGAGACACGTGAGACGCGCATTTACATGAACAATCCGCTCCGCTACGGCGGTGAGACGTATTACCAGGCCAGTTACGACAAGGATGATCAAGGGACGGTGTTGCAGGTGGTCCGCAACCCCGGCTGGTTGACGCCTTACCTGGCGTGTGTGGTGGTGAGTGTTGGGTTGCTGGGACAGTTCCTGATGCACCTCGTAGGATTCTTCACCCGCCGGAGGAACGCATGAAGAAATTTTTGCTGAAAGTCATTCCGTGGTGCCTGCTCGCGATGTTCGTCGTCGAGGTGGTGGTGCTGCTGATACCAAAGCCGGACAAGGAGTTTCACCTGCAGGAGTTCGGGCGTTTGCCGGTGTTGCTCAATGGACGCATCCAGCCGCTGGATTCCGTCGGACGCAATGCGCTGCTGCAAATCCGCAACACGGCGGCCTTGCCGCTCGAAGAGAAGAAGTCTTACGAGTTCTGGAAGCATCCGAAGAAGCTCAAGGCCAGCGAGTGGATCTTGGAAGTCTTCATGAAGCCGGAAGTGGCTGACACCCGACCCGTCTTTTTGATCCATCATCCTGAAATTCTGGACACCTATGATCTGCGCGGTAAGGGCGTGGAGAAATCCGGGCTGTTCTATTTCACCTTCAATCAACTTACCAACTCGCTAGAAGCCATCGAAGCCGAGGGGCGCAAGTTTCAGGCGATTGAATCCGCCCAACGCACCGCGCATCAAAAGCAACTGCTCAACCTCTACAATGCACTGATTCTTTATCAGCGTTTGAAGAACAGTTTGAAGCCGGAGGACATGACGGACTTTGCGGCGGAACTGGCCACGTATCTGGCGTCGGTTCAACCCGGCATGGAGGCCGTGCGGGCGCAGCAGGCGCAGCAGGAGTATGACGGAGCCGCTTTTACGCGGTATCTGGAATATGTCCGGTCCTTCGAGATGCTGCAGCGGATGGCCTATCCGTTGCTTATTCCTGACGCCAACCCGCAGCACACAAACAAGGATTGGCATGACATGGGCGAGATGCTGTTCGAAGCCGGTGTGCGTGCTGCGGAACTGCCGCCTGCGGTAGGCTGGTATGCCCGGATGGCGTCCGCTTACGAACAGGGCAAGGCGCCGGAGTTTAACGCCGCGCTCGACGAATATCGTGATTGGCTGGAGACCAAGTTCCCGGCGGAGATCGGCAAGGGCCAAGCAGAAGTCTTCTTCAACAATCTCCAGTCCTTCCTGCACGCGATGATCATGTACCTCTTCGCCTTTGTGCTGGTGGCCGCGGCGATGCTTGCGATTGATGTCTTTCCAAGCGTCTCGGAGATGCTGCGCAAATCGGCGTTTTACATCACTGTGTGGGCCCTGCTCATCCACACGGCCGGGCTGGCCTTTCGCATGTGGTTGGAGAGCCGTCCGCCGGTGACCAACCTTTATTCCTCCGCCATCTTCATCGGCTGGATGTCTGTCCTGCTCGGCGTGATTTTGGAACGCATCTATCGCGTGGGCATCGGCGTTGCCGCTGCCTCTTTGGTGGGAGCGATCACGCTTATCATTGCACACAATCTATCGTTTAGCGGCGACACGATGGAGATGATGCGCGCTGTGCTGGACAGCAATTTCTGGCTCGCCACGCACGTGGTAACCATCACGCTCGGCTATGCAGCGATGTTCCTCGCGGGCTTCCTCGCGATCCTTTACATCTTACTAGGGATATTTACGCCGCTGCTTTCCCGCTCCCTTAAATCCGTTGTGGAATCGGCCGGGCAAATCAACGGCACCCTGAATATCGGGCAAGCGCTGAGCAAGATGGTCTATGCCATCATCTGCTTCGCCACGCTTTTCAGTTTTGTGGGTACGGTGCTGGGCGGCATCTGGGCCGACCAATCATGGGGACGTTTCTGGGGTTGGGATCCCAAGGAAAACGGCGCTCTGCTCATCGTCATTTGGTGCGCCGTGATTTTGCACGCCCGCTGGGGCGGCATGGTGCGCGATCGCGGTCTGATGAATCTCGCAATCGTGGGCAACTTGGTCACTGCATGGTCTTGGTTTGGGGTGAACATGCTTGGCGTTGGGCTGCATTCTTACGGCTTCATGGATTCCGCATTCAAGTGGTTGGTCATATTCGCGATCAGCCAAGTTGCCTTGATGTGGCTGTCGTTGCTACCAATGACTTGGTGGCGCAGCTTTCGAAATGCGGGCGTGGATGCGATTCCGAGTGCCAAATGAAGCGGTGGCCAGCAGTGGGCATTCAAACTCGTGCCGCTTCCAGGTGGAGCTGCGGCATTTGGTAGATTTTGCGTTGCCCGATATGTCGGCGGTGTTGTCAACGGCCTGGTTGATCAAATGGCTCAAGCAAATGGCGCGCGAGGCCTTGCGCCCGTTTCTTTATGACGGGGAAGCATCGGTTTGCGCCGAAGTGGGTGCTCGACATCTTGCTCCCACGCCCTTGGGCAGCGAGGTGACTTGTGCCGCGAGCGGGATCACTGCGGGGGGACACGATACATTTCCAAGTGGAAGCTTCAGACGGTCAGGAACTCGCGGCGCATGGCGTCCACCGACGGGCAGTCATCTCCCAAGCCCGGTTCTTCGAGCCTGTGAAGCGTAAACAGGCAGCGCAGAGTTGACTCGGTTTTCTCCTCGGCTGAGCACCAAAAAGGTGTGACACGTCGTCTCAATCGAAGCCGCTATCAATTGACGTTGCCACCCTTTACCCGTAACGTCGTTCTCTATTTGCGAGCACCTAACATGATAGGAACACTGGTCAAGAAAGTCTTCGGATCCAAGAACGACCGCGAAGTGAAAAAGCTTCGCCCGGTTGTCGAACGCATCAACACGATTGAAGCCGGGTTGAGTTCCCTCCCCGACGACGACCTTCGCAAAAAGACGGCGGATTGGAAGGGGCGCCTCTCACAAATCAAGGAGAACGACGCATTGCAGGCGGCCCTCAATGAGATTCTGCCTGAGGCCTTTGCCGTGGTGAAGAATGCCTGTCGGCGTATGACGGATCGCCAGATGAAGGTATCTGTGCGCGGCCATGAACTGCCGTGGGCCATGATCCCTTTCGACGTTCAGTTGATCGGCGGTTACGCCTTGCACACGGGGCGCATCGCTGAAATGGCAACCGGCGAAGGCAAGACGCTCGTCGGCACTTTGCCGGTTTACCTCAACGCCCTGACGGGACGCGGTGTGCATGTGGTCACGGTGAACGACTATCTCGCTGCGCGCGACTCCGAGTGGATGGGAGCGGTTTACAAGTTTCTCGGGCTGACGGTTGGTTGCATCCTGCACGACCAGCCGCCTTCGGTGCGTCGCGAGCAATACAACTGCGATATCACCTACGGCACCAATTCCGAATTTGGATTCGATTATCTGCGTGACAACGGCATGGCCTCTCGCAAGGAAGAGCAGGTCCAGAGAGGACACTATTACGCCATCGTTGACGAAGTGGATTCGATCCTCGTGGATGAAGCCCGCACGCCTCTGATCATCAGCGGTCCGGCGGTGCACAGTTACAACGAGATTTACTCGCAGTGGAAGCCGGCAGTCGAGGGCTTGGTTCGCATGCAGGACAAGCTTTGTGCCCGGTTCCTCAAGGAGGCGCAGGACTTGCTTAAGAAGCTGAATCCCGCTGACGGTTCGGAGGTCAAGGAGCGCGGTAATCTCGAACGCGAGATCGGTCTGCTCCTGTATCGCGTGAAGATGGGTGAACCCCGCAGCGAAGGCTTGATGAAGCTGCTCGAAGAACCCGAGAACTCGCGGATGATGAATCAGGCGGAGCTTTTCCTGCATGCGGACCAGAAGAAGACGCAGCTATACGGAGAGAAAGAGGAATTGTTCTTCGCGATTGATGAGAAGAGCCACGAGGCCGACTTGACTGAGAAGGGCCGCAACGCCATCAACCCCGGTGATCCCGAAGCGTTCATGCTGCCGGACATCGCAACGGAAATTCATAACATTGACGCCGGTCCCGAGACGGATGCCCGCAAGCGCATGGAGTTGAAGCAGAAGCTCCAGTCAGATTACGAGGCCAAGGCACAAAAGATTCATTCCATCGGTCAGCTACTCAAAGCCTACTGCCTCTACGTGAAAGACGTGCAGTATGTGGTGCAGGACAACAAGGTCATCATCGTCGATGAAAACACCGGCCGCTTGATGACGGGCCGCCGATGGAGCGATGGCTTGCACCAGGCGGTGGAGTCCAAGGAAGGCGTCGAGATGGAACGCGAGACGCAGACGCTCGCGACGGTGACCATTCAGAATTACTTCCGCCTCTACACCAAGCTGGCGGGCATGACCGGCACGGCGGAAACCGAGGCGCAGGAGTTTTTCGACATCTACAAACTCGGCGTGCTGGTGATTCCGACCAATCGTCCTTGTATCCGCAAAGATCGCAACGACTCGGTTTACAAGACCAAGCGTGAGAAGTTCGCCGCGGTGTTGAAAGAGATTCAGGAAATTCACGGACAGGGCCGCCCGATTCTGGTGGGCACCATTTCGGTTGAAGTCAGCGAGCAACTTTCCCGGATGTTGCAGCGCGCGGGCATCGTTCACTCGGTGCTCAACGCAAAGTTCCATCAACAGGAAGCCGAAATCGTCGCTCGCGCGGGTCAGCGTGGAGCGGTGACCATCGCCACCAACATGGCCGGTCGCGGGACAGACATTAAGCTCGGGCCTGGAGTGGCCGACTTGGGTGGCTTGCATGTGCTGGCCACGGAACGTCACGAGTCACGCCGCATTGATCGCCAGTTGCGCGGTCGTTGCTCACGTCAGGGCGACCCCGGCAGTTCGCATTTCTTCATTTCGCTGGAGGACGATCTCATGCGGTTGTTCGGCTCGGACAAGATCGTGAAATACATGGAGTCCATGGGCCTTGAAGAAGGCCAGGAGCTGGAGCACTTCATGTTGAACAAATCCATCGAGCAGGCGCAGAAGCGGGTGGAACAGCACAACTTCCAGATCCGTAAACGCACGCTCGAATACGACGACGTGATGAACAAGCAGCGCGAAGTCCTTTATGGCTTCCGCAACGAGATCATCCACGGCGAGGACGTGCGCGACCGCTTGATGGACATCATGGAAGAAGTCGTGGTGCAGAAGGTGCAGCAATTCACCTCGCCCGATGCGGAGAAGGAAGCGTGGGAGATCCGTCCGCTGGCCGACTGGGTGAACCTGAACTTCCCCTTGGGCATGCCCGAGGAAGAAATCAAGAAAGCTGCCGACGCAGGAACTGAGAATCCGGTTCAGGGTTCATTCTACGACGGTCTCAGCCCGCAGCAGTTCGCCGTTTGCAATTTCATCACGGACGCCGTTCGGCGTGCGTATGAACTGAAGATCACCTTCGAGCAGCCCGAAGCGCTGGCATCGGTGGAGCGGTTCACCATCCTGACTGCCATCGACAAGCTGTGGCAGGAGCATCTCTACGAGATGGACAGTCTTCGTTACAGCATCGGCCTGCGTGCCCATGGCCAGCGCGATCCGCTCATCGAATACAAGGCGGAAGCTTACAAGTTGTTTGATGACTTGATGGTCAACATCAAGTCCGAGATCTGCCACAACATCTTCCGCAGCGCCTCCAGCATGATGGCGTTCGAGAATTTCCTGCGCAGCGCCCCGAAGCAGACGTTGCATCAAAACAGCAGCGCCTTCGGAAGTGCCAGTAGTGCAGCGCCAGCGCAGGGCAAGGCTAGCGACGTGGTCAGCGAAGCCGCCGAGGCGATGGAGAAGGCCAAGCCCGTGCGTACCGGTCCCAAGGTGGGCCGCAACGACCCTTGTCCATGCGGAAGCGGCAAGAAATACAAGCAGTGTTGCGGGCGCTAAGATTCTGGAATTCAGGGCTTGCGCAGTGTCGGATTGGCGGGGTACTCGAAGCCCCGTCACCACTGCCTTTATGGCAAAATTAATCCCACAAGGAGGCGGAGTAGTAGAGTGGCCGATTCACCTTCGGTTAGGAACCAACCGCGTTGGAAGAGGCGCTCACAACGACGTTTCCATTGATCACGCCACGGTCTCTGCTGTGCATTGCGAACTCATTTTGGGGGGCGAATCGCTGGTCGTGCGTGACTTGGGTTCTACCAATGGAACTTTCCTCGACGGTCAGCAGGTCAAGCAGGCTGAGATACATTCCGGGCAGGCCCTAAGGATTGGGAGCGTGGATTTTGTGGTCGAAGTTTCCGAGGTGCAGGTCTTCGTGCCTAAAGTGGAGGAAGTAGCCCCGCCCAAGCTGGTTTCGCCCAGCGGTTTCAAGGTTTGCTTGCATCACGACGACCGGATGCGCGGCCTGGCAATGTACGCGCTGTCAAAACCTCTATTGCACGCCGTGCATACACCGGATTCGCCGCAGTGCGGGCAAGGTTCTCTACCTTTGTCCCGATTGCAGCGGTGTTTGCGAGGTTCTCCCTGAGTTTGTCAAACAGGACAAACGCACTTGGTTTGGTTTCATCAAGGACAAGCTTGACGTCACCAAGCTGATTACCAAGCGGATCACCCGCCGAATCGACCCGAAGTGACCAGCCTGCGCTGGACGGTGGGCCTGCTTTCCCCTACGCTACGTCCATGTCCAAGCCTTCCAAGGCTGCAGAGGCAGCCCGGTTAGACAGTCTCCCGTTTGAAGAGGCCATGAAACGGCTGGAAACCATTGTGGATGCAATGGAATCCGACGAGCTGTCCTTGGAACAATTGCTGGCGCGCTATGAGGAAGGCATGAAGCTGGCACGGGTTTGTCAGGCCAAGATTGCTGACGCTGAATTGAAGATTCAGCAGTTGGAAAAGAATGCCGAGGGCGCACTGACGCTCAAGCCTGTTGCCCTCGACGCGGAAGATGATGCGGGCTGAACGAGCAGGGCAGGTATGACCTGCCCGGCTGTTAATTCCCGGTGAATTGTAGTTTTACCAAAAAATGAGCCGCTACCTCGACATGGTTGATAGCCCTGTGCACGTCCAAAAACTGACCGTGCCGCAAATGCTGCAGCTCGCGGAAGAAATCCGCCACGAGCTGATCACAGTGCTGTCCCGCAACGGCGGGCATCTGGGGCCGAATCTCGGTGTCGTCGAGTTGACGATTGCCCTGCATCACGTCTTCAAGACGCCGAAGGACAAATTCGTCTGGGACGTCAGCCATCAGGTTTACGTCCACAAGCTGCTGACCGGGCGCAAGAATCGGTTTCATACCATTCGCCAAACCGATGGGTTGAACGGCTTCGCGCTCCGCACGGAGAGCGAACATGACTCGTTCGGCGCAGGCCACGCGGGCACGGCTCTGTCGGCGGCGCTGGGCATGTGCGCGGCGCGCGACCAGCTTGGCACGGATGAAAACGTCGTTTGCATCTTCGGCGATGCAGCGCTGACCAACGGCATTTCCTTTGAGGCCCTCAACAACATCGGCCACACGACCAAGCGTTTCATCGGCATTCTAAATGATAACGAGTGGAGCATCGCCAAGAACGTCGGTGCCATTGCCACCTATCTCGGCAAGCTCACGACGAATCCGCGTTACAACAAGCTCGCGCATGATTTCGCAAACTGGCTGCGCCGCATGCCCAAGGGTGAAGTGGCGTTAAAGCTTGGCCACAAGGCAGAGGAGTTTTTGAAAGGCGCGGCCACAGGCATATCGCTGGAGCAGAATCCCGGTGTGGGCACCGATGGACGGGGCGGAAGCAGCAGCAGCATCTTGTTCGAGGAAATGGGCGTCCGCTATCTCGGCCCGATTGACGGCCATGACCTACCCATGCTGGTCAGCACGTTGGAGTTTGCCAAGACGTGCAGCGAGCCGATTGTCATTCACGTGCTTACCAAGAAGGGCAGGGGGTTTGAGGCGGCGCAGAAGTTCCCTGAAAAATTCCACGGCCTTGGGCCCTATGACATCCGGACCGGTGATACGCCCCCGGCCAAGCCAGGTTCAGCGCCCATGTGGCAGGACATCATGGGCAAAACCATGGTCAAGCTTTGCCGCAAAGATAACACCATCGTTGGGATCACCGCCGCGATGCCCAGCGGCACCGGCCTGAAGCATCTGGAGAAGGAAGTTCCGGACAAGTATTACGATGTGGGCATTGCCGAGGAGCACGCGGTCATTTTCGCCGCCGGTATGGCGACGATGGGTTTCCATCCGGTGTGCGCCATCTACTCAAGCTTCTTGCAACGCGCCTACGACTGCATTCATCACGACGTGTGCCTGCAGGATTTACCGGTGACGTTCTGCATGGATCGCGCGGGCCTTTCTGCCAATGATGGCCCGACGCATCATGGCGTGTTCGACATCGCCTACTTGCGGTGCTTGCCGAATATCATCGGCATGTCGCCCAAGGATGAGGACGAGTTGCAGGACATGATGTTCACGGCGTCCATCCAGAAACATCCCGTCGCGATTCGGTATCCGCGCGGCAATGCGGAAGGCGTGCCCATCAAGGACCAGCCGGCTCCCATTGAGATCGGCAAGGCCGAGGTCCTGCGTAGTTTCTCCAACAACGGCGGGCGCAAAGTGGCTCTGTTCGCGTTGGGCAACATGAATTCCGTCGCCCGTGAGGCGGCGGAGAAGTTGGCCGCTCAAGGCTGTGATGTTGCGCTGATTAACCCGCGTTTCTACAAGCCACTGGATGAGGGCGTGCACGAGTTCTTTGGCCGGGCTGCCGACGTGGTCGCCACTCTGGAAGATCATGTGCTCATGGGCGGCTACGGTTCCGCCGTGCTGGAGCTTTATGCTGGTCGCCGCATCACCACCCCTGTTCACCGCTTGGGCTGGCCGGACCAGTTCATCGAACATGCTACGACCGTGGATTACCTCCGCAACAAGCACGGCCTCACCGCCGACAATCTTGTTGCTGAAGTGAACAAACTGCTCGGCCAGACAGAGGCCAAGCCTCAGATTGCTGCCTTGTCCTCGGTTGCTTGACCCGGCATGGATCTCGGCGAAGGGAAATCTCAAATCGTAAATCGAAAACCATAAATAACCATGGCCTATACGACCTGCACCGTGCCGCAAGGCGGCAAAATCTCGATCCAAAACGGCATCCTCAATGTGCCTGACCAGCCCATCATCCCGTTCATTCGCGGCGATGGCACCGGCCCTGACATCTGGGCGGCGTCCGTCCGCGTGATGGACGCAGCAGTGGAAAAGGCGTATGGCGGCAAGAAGAAGATTGCGTGGATGGAAGTGTTCGCTGGGGAAGCCGCTAAGAACAAATTCGACAACTGGCTGCCCGATGACACCGTCGAAGCTTTCAAGAATTTCCTCGTCGGCATTAAGGGCCCGTTGACCACGCCCACCGGCGGCGGCATCCGCTCTCTGAATGTGGCGTTGCGGCAGTTGCTTGACCTGTATGTGTGTCTGCGCCCGGTGCAATGGTTCACCGGTGTGCCGTCGCCCGTGAAACATCCCGAGAAGGTGAATATGGTCATCTTCCGCGAAAACACCGAGGACATCTACGCGGGCATTGATTTCGAGGCCGGCAAGGAAATGGCGCTCAAGACCATCGAGTTCCTCAAGACGAATTACCCGAAGGAGTTCAAGAAGATCCGTTTCGGCGAAACGCCCGACGTGGTGGGTATCGGCATCAAGCCTGTGTCCAAGACCGGCACGCAACGGCTCGTGCGTTCGGCCATCGAATACGCCATCGCGCAGAAGAAGAAATCCGTGACGTTCGTCCACAAGGGCAACATCATGAAATACACCGAGGGTGCGTTCATGCAGTGGGGCTACCAGCTTGCCCGCGAAGAATACGGCGCGGAACTCATCGATGGCGGTCCTTGGTGCAAGATTCCGGAAGGCAGGCGCGGTGCAGGCATCGTGTTCAAGGACAGCATCGCCGACATCACCCTGCAACAAGTCCTCACGCGTCCGGGTGAATTCGAAGTCATCGCCACGCTCAACCTGAACGGCGACTACCTATCTGATGCGCTCGCCGCGCAGGTCGGCGGCATCGGCATCGCTCCTGGCGGCAACATCAACAACTTGACCGGCCATGCAATCTTTGAGGCCACTCACGGCACCGCGCCAAAATACGCGGGCAAGGACGTCGTGAATCCAGGCTCTGTCATTCTCTCTGGTGAGATGATGTTCCGCTACCTTGGCTGGAATGAGGCGGGTGATCTCATCATCAAGGGCCTCAACGGAGCCATCGGCTCCAAGAAGGTCACCTACGACTTCGCGCGCCTGATGGAGGGTGCGACGGAGATCAAGTGCTCCGCTTTCGGCGACAATATCATCGCCCACATGTAATGGTCTGGTGGCGTCCCTTCGGAGCGCTACTGGCAACTTCAAACGGCGGTTCCAGAATCCGGAGCCGCCGTTTTTGCTTTTCATGGCCCATCCCTCGCCTGTGCCTTGGTAGTAATAATTGCGGGAGGCCTACTCCCGGGGTGATTCCAGGTGCCGGGTCCGGCAATCTGCTTTCGACGACGCACTACGTCACACAACCGAAAGAGACTCATGAAAAATGTTTCGCAGCAATGATCACTGGAGTGGCATTGACTCTCACCGGCACGACTGCATTTGCCATGTCTGAACTATCCGGAATAACCGTGGCGCCGCTTTGGCCCAGCAATTCCTTCCCCGGTGGCTTGCTGCTTTACGAAGTGTGCATCGAGCGGCGAGGCTTGGGTCTGTTGGAGGTTCCATTGAGTGCCGAGTCATTGCCTGCCGGTTGTAGTGCTACTTTTAGCAAGGGTTCGATCCGTTTCGTGAGCGATGACCCTCGCTACGACTATTTCACCATGTCGATCCAGGGCGTCAGCCCAGCGGCGGTGGACTGCCGCAGTTTTTCCATCACTGGCGTCGCCCACCGCGAAACGATCATCTATGTAAACGCCGCCAACGCTGCTCAACTGTGGTTAGGGCCGGTTCCTCCGCAACTCATGACCATTCTCCATCGGTTGAGCGGAGGCTTTGAGATTCGCGGCTTGGGCGACACCGGCCAGGCCTGTCGAATCGAAGCCTCCTTCAGTCTGGTAAATCCGACTAGGAACCCGGTGGGTGCCTGCACCGCCGATGGCAATGGACGTTTCACCTTCTTCGACACCAGTTTGACGCAGGGTGCAACTGCTCAATTCTATCGCGCCTCCAAAGTGGTGCTCCAAGGTTAGCCCAAGCTCAGCAAGAAGGACGCCGGCGGAGCCCTCCTGCAAGTCAAGAAGGTGTTTCACCAAGCAGAAATCCCCCGCTGCCAGCGAACAATTCGTCTCCGCCAACCGATTGATTGCTCCTCGCTATTGTGGAAAACAGGCGGTATGGCCTTTACAGCTTCAAATCTTTATCCGTAACGGCGCCTTCGCTGGCGCTAGTCACAGTGTGGGCGTATTTGGCGAGCACGCCGCGTGGGTAACGGGGCTTGGGTTGCTTCCACGTTTTCTTGCGCTTCTGCATTTCCGCAGCGCTGATGCCTAAGGTCATCTCACGCTTCTCGGCGTCAATGACGATGGGATCACCATTCTTCACGAGCGCAATCGGGCCGCCCACATAGGCTTCAGGGGTTACGTGACCAACCACGAAGCCGTGGCTGCCGCCGCTGAACCGTCCGTCCGTGATTAGCGCGACCTCTTTGCCCAGGCCCTTGCCCATGATGGCGCTGGTGGGGGAAAGCATCTCGCGCATGCCAGGTCCGCCTTTCGGTCCTTCACTGCGCACCACCACGACATGTCCCCTCTTGACTGTGCCTTTGAGGATGGCTTGCAACGCGGCTTCTTCGCCCTCGAACACGATGGCCTTGCCTTCAAAGCGCAGGCCTTCCTTGCCGGAAATTTTTCCGACCGCGCCTTCCGGGCAAAGATTGCCGCGGAAGATGACGAGGTGACTGTCCCTCTTGATCGGCTTGTCGAGCGGTTGAATGATGCTCTGACCCGCCGGATACGGTTTCACGTTGGCGAGGGTTTCGGCCATGGTCTCGCCGGTAACAGTGAGGCAATCGCCGTGGAGCAACCCGGCATCGAGCAGCGTCTTCATGAGCGGACGGATGCCGCCGATGGCTACTAGCGCGCTCATGGTGAACTTGCCGCTGGGCTTGAGGTCCGCGAGCACGGGCACGCGTTTGCCGATGCGCGTGAAGTCGTCGATGGTCAACTTCACCTTCGCAGCGTGCGCGATGGCGAGCAGGTGCAACACGGCATTGGTCGATCCGCCGAGCGCGATGACGACGGTGATGGCGTTCTCAAACGCTTTCCGGGTGAGGATGTCGCTGGGCTTGATGCCTTGCTTCAGCATGTTCACCACGGCGGCGCCCGCGCGGCGGCAATCGTCGAGCTTCGCGGGACTCACGGCATTTTGCGCGGAACTGTTGGGCAAGCTCATGCCGAGCGCTTCAATCGCGCTGGCCATGGTATTGGCGGTATACATGCCGCCGCAGGAACCGGGGCCTGGAATGGCGCAGGATTCCACGGCGTGCAATTCCGCGTCGTTGATCTTGCCAGCGGCGTGCTGGCCGATGGCTTCAAACACGGAGACCACGTCGAGGTCTTTGCCGATGTTGGGCGAGTTGGCAGGGGCCGTGGCGGCGGTGAGGCAGCCGGGCAGAATCGTCCCGCCATAGACGAACACTGCGGGGCGATTCATGCGCGCCATGACGATGAGGCAGCCGGGCATGTTCTTATCGCAACCGCCGATGGCGACGTAGCCATCCATGCCGCCGCATCCCACGACGGTTTCGATGGAGTCAGCAATGACTTCGCGGGAGACGAGCGAATACTTCATGCCTTCGCTGCCCATCGAGATGCCGTCGGAAATGGTGATGGTGTTGAAGATGATCGCCTTGCCGCCGGCTTCGTTAGCGCCTTTCTCGGATTCGAGCGCGAGCTTGTCGATGTGCATGTTGCACGGGGTGACATTGCTCCAGGTGGAGGCGATGCCGATGATGGGCTTTTTGAAATCCTCTTCCTTGAAGCCGACCGGATACAGCATGGCGCGGGCGGCAGCGCGTTCGGGTCCGTCAACGAGGATGCTGGAGAACGGACGGAGGTTGGTGGCTGTGAGTGACTTGCTCGATTTGGTCTTCATCGGACGGGCAGTGTTGCTGAAAAGGAGCGTTTGGGCAAGGGGAGCAAAGGATGTAAGCAACTCCTTTCAAGGACCGTTCGAGTGAACTACTCGTAGCGTAGCGCTTGAATGGGGTCGAGGCGGGCGGCTTTGATGGCGGGGTAGATTCCGGCAATGATGCCCACCATGGCACTGAATGTCACGGCCAGTACCATGGGGGTCAGCGTGATGACCGGGGCGTTTTGCGAAGGGGATAGGAGCAACAGGAACTTCACCAAACCGAAAGAAGCTCCCAAACCTAGCAGGGCGCCAATGCAGGAGATGGCGATGCCTTCGGACAAAATCTGCGCAAACACAGCTGGTCCAGAGGCCCCGATGGCTTTGCAGATGCCGATCTCGCGGATACGTTCGTTGATGCTCGCCAGCATGATGTTCATGATGCCGATGCCGCCAACGAGCAGGGCAATCCCTGCGATGATGCCGCCGCTCAGGCGGGCATTGCGGATTTGCCGTGTGATGGTTTCCAGTTCGCTTTCACGGGAACGAAAGTTGAAGTCTTCGATGCCGTTATGGGTGATCATCAATACGTTCTTGGCCTGTTGCAGGGAGGCTTCCATCTGCTCCACATCGACCACCCTGATATCGATGTTGCTGAGGCGCGGGTTGGGCACGCCGTTGGTGCCCGTGGCGCTGCGGAAGCGGACCCACATCGTATTCAGTGGGATGTAGATGGTTTCATTCTTCCGGCTGAAGGCCCAATTGCCGCTGCGTCCCCAACCGCGCTGGCGAGCTAGGCCGGCTTCTGATTTGGCTTCTGATCGGGCCTGACGGGCCTGTTCGCGTTCCTTCTTCTCCTGTTCGCTTTCGTAGCGGGTGAACATGCCCACGATGGTGAAGGGTTGTTCGTTGATGAGAAGGGTCTCGCCGATCGGAATGATCTCGCGTCCCGTGCGCTCGGGTGAGCCGAACAACTCGTCGCGAATGGCTGTGCCGATCACGCACACACTGCTGGCCAGTTCTTCATCTAGATCCGTGAAGAAGCGTCCGTGTTCGAGCGTGTGCAGATTCATGTCGAGAACCGCGGGCCAGACCCCGACGCACTCGGACGGGCGCATGTGATTCTCGCCACGGCTGACCACGGCATTGTCCAATTCCATTTCCGGCGAGATGAGTTCGAGCATGGAGGCGCTGTCCCGCAACGCCAGCACGTCGCGGATGGTGCAGCCGGGGGCTTCGCTCGCGAGGTGCTCTTGTTCAGGCGGAACATCTTGGTCTTGAACCGTGACCTTGTTGGCGCCGCCCATGGCGATCATGTTTTCCTTCATCCCATTTTCCATGCCCTTGACGATCGCCGCCATGGCCACCAAGCTCGCCACGCCGAGGATGATTCCCAGCATGGTCAGCAGCGACCGGAGCTTGTGCGCCCAGACGTCCTTCAGCCCGATGGAAATGGAGTTGAGCAGGATCATTCGTAGCGCAGGGCCATGATGGGGCTGAGGCGGGCAGCTTTGAAGGCCGGCAAGAGGCCGGCCAAAATTCCGATGACCACGCTCGAGCAAAACGCCACCAGTAACGCGGTGAAGGAGATGATGGGGTCATTTTCCGTGGGCGACAGTTGGCCCAACAATTGGACCAATCCAACCGCCGTCACGAGGCCCATCAATCCGCCGAGCAACGCCAGCACCACGCTTTCGATGATGACCTGCGTGAACACATCTGCCGTGGTGGCGCCGATGGCTTTGCGCAAGCCGATTTCGCGCACGCGACCCGAAATGCTGGCGAGCATGATGTTCATGATGCCGATGCCACCAACGAGCAGGCTGATGGCGGCAATGGTGCCGCCGCTCATGCGGGCGTTGCGGATGAACGCTTTGATGGTGTCGGCCCAGTCTTCCTGCGTGCGGAAGGAGAAATCTTCGATGCCCTTGTGGGTGCTGAACAGGATGTTGCGCACCTGCTGGAGGGCTTCGTTGATCTGATTTATGTCGCTCAGGCGCACCTCGATGGAAGAGACCGTCAGCGAGCTGGGATCAGTGGAGCCACCTCCGAGGCTGCGTCCTTCGGGGCTGGCGGTGAACTTGAGGGCGGCTGCGTTGAGTGGGATATAAACGGTGTTGTTCTTGAGCCAATAAACAAAGCTGCCGCGGTCCCGGCTCCGGCGGCTGAACGTTTGCTTGATGCCCAGTTCGCGGGCCTTGCGCTGTTGCTCGCTTTCGTAATGTTTGAACATGCCGACGATGGTGAATGCTTCGCCATTGATGGTGAGCGTTTCGCCGATCGGGTTGATTTCGCGCCCGGCCTCTTCTGGTGATCCGAATAATTGATCGCGTATGCCGGTGCCGATGACGCATACGCTGCGCGCCTGGTCGTCGTCCACTTCGTTGAACATGCGGCCATGTTCGACCTCGTGTTCATATTGCTCTAGCACCACCGGCCACGCTCCGGAGCAGATGAAAGGGCGGGTCACTTTGCCTTTGGCGGAGAGTGTCGCGCCGGGCACACGGACTTCTGGAGAAACTTTTGAAACCAACGTCGCGCCCGCTTGAATGGCGTAAACGTCGTCCATGGTCAGGCCCCGCGATTGGTCCTGTAAATGTCGTTGCTCGATGGGCACGTCTCCACGTTCGATGCGGAGCTTTTGCAGTCCGCCCACCGCGATCAGGGCTTCCGTGGCACCGACTTCCATGCCCTTCACAAGAGCGGACATCGCCACCAAACTGGATACACCCAGAATGATGCCCAGCATGGTAAGGAAGGAGCGGAACTTGTGCGCCCAAATCTCCTTCAAGCCAACACTGATGGCGTTCCAGAAGTTCATGGCGTCGGCTGAAGAGGAAAGCGGTCAAGGCCCGCCAGGGTGGCGTCCACGGTGTCGGCAATCTTGCCGTCGCGGATCTCGATGCGGCGCGGTGTGATGGCGGCGATCTCTGGGTCGTGCGTGACCAGGATGATGGTGCGGCCTTCCCGGCTCAACTGCCGGAACAACTGAAGAATCAATTCGCCGGTGTGCGAGTCGAGATTGCCAGTGGGTTCGTCGGCGAAGATGATCTTGGGATCATTGACCAGTGCGCGGGCGATGGCGACGCGCTGCTGCTGGCCGCCGGAGAGCTGCGAAGGACGGTGCTTCGTGCGGTTGTCCAGATTGACCAGCTTGAGCGCTTGCATGGCGCGTTCGCGACGTTCGCTGCTTGAGGCGCCCCCATATACCATCGGGAGCTCCACGTTCTGCAGCACCGTCAACTTGGGAAGCAGGTTGAAGAACTGGAATACGAAACCGATCTTGCGGTTGCGGATGGCGGCGAGCTGACGCGGTGAAGCGTCTTGAATCATGGCGCCGTCGAGTTTGATCGTGCCGCGAGTCGGCGTGTCGAGGCAGCCGGCGATCTGCATCAGCGTGGACTTGCCGCTGCCGGATGGACCGATGATGGAGATGAATTCACCACCATCAATATCAACGGAGACGTCATCCAGCGCGCGAATCTCCTCGCCACCGAGGTGGTATATCTTGCTGACGTTGCGAATTTCGACCAGGGCCATGCGCAGCGGCGGATCAAATGGCGACGGTGGGTTGAATCAAGGCTGTGCGGGGGCCGCCGGCATTTCCGGCGGTCCCGGACTTCGGTGCGATGATCTTCTCCTTGGGCGGTTGCTCCAAGGCGACGGTCTCACCGGGGGCCAACCCCTTCTGGACTTCCGCATAGAAATAATCGGAGACGCCGATCTCCACCGAGCGGCGCTCATACTCGCCGCTTTTAATGACGTAAACAAACCGCTCTGATTGCTGGCTGCCCGGTTCGCGCTCGGTGAAGACCGCCGCGAGCGGCACGGCCACGACGCCGTCGGCGGAGGCCACTGGGATCTGTATGTTCGCCGTCATGCCCGGGCGGACCCGATTGCCCACGTTTGCGAGCAGGATGCGCACGGCGAATCCTTTGATGTTGTTCTTGATGGTGGCCTGGGGAGCGATTCGTTCGACTTTGCCGGTCATCTTCAACCCGGCCACCGCCTCAACCTGCACGCCGACCTGCTGGTCCACTTTCAGTCGGGCGACATCGGCTTGGTTGATGTGGGCGTTGATGACCATGTCGTTGAGGTTGGCGATCGTCAGTACCTCGGTGCCGCTGTTGAAACCACCAGAGCCGGACACCGCTTGCCCGACGGAAACAGGGCGAGTGAGGACGGTGCAGTCGAACGGGGCAACAATGCGGGTTTTGCGCAGTCGATCCTGGTTGAGTTCGAGAGTTTTCTCGGACTGGGCGAGCGAGTTCTTCGCCAGCTCATAGGCGGTGGCGGTGTCCTCGAAGAGCTCCTTGGAGATCAGCTTCTCTTCGAACAGGGATTGGCTGCGCAGATAATTCCGTTCGGCCTGTTCGAGTTGGAGCTTGGCGCGCTCGATGGCCTTGAGTTGGGACTCCTTTTCAATCTGAAGATCGCGGTCGTCGAGGGCAAAGAGCAACTGTCCCTTGCGCACGGTATCGCCGATGTCCACGGGAAGTTCAAGGATGCGGCCATTGACCTCGGGTCTGACGGAGACTTGATCGGCGGGGCCGATTTCACCCGCCGCATTGATGGAAAAGCGGATGTCGCGCGATTCGGCCACCGCGGTGGTCTGGCGGGTGTAACCCTCCGGCTTGTTATTGTCTTTTTTCTGGCCCAGCCAGAGCCAGACAGAGGTGCCCGCCACAGCTACAATTACAACAAAAGTGATCAGTTTGTTCATCTGCTCATCACAGCGTAGGGGTTGGGCTTACGCTGTGCAAATACCAAGCTGGAAAGACGAAGGGCAGGTCTTTGGAATTCAATCAAATCCCGCCAGCAGTGAGTGAGGCAAGGGACTACTTAACGGTATTGACCAACGGCGCAAGTCCTTGGATGCGGACTTCGAGGCGGTCGCCGCTTTGGATGGGGCCAATGCCGCCCGGGGTGCCGGTGAGGATCACGTCGCCGGGGAGCAGGGTGATGTTGGTAGAGACAAAACTGACCAGCTGGAAGCAGTTGAAAATGAGTTGCCCGGTGTTGGAATTTTGGCGCAGTTGACCGTTCTGAAACAGTTGAATGGTCAGGTCATGCGGGTCGAGCTTGGTCTCGATATAAGGCCCAAGCGGCGTGAAAGTGTCAAAGGACTTGGCCCGGGCCCACTGGCTTTCGACGGCTTGGATGGTGCGGTCAGTAATGTCCTGAGCGGCGGTGTAGCCGAGAATATAGCGCGAAGCGGAGGTGGGTGTGACGTTGCGAATCTTACGGCCAATGACGATGGCCAGTTCGGCTTCGAAGTCGTTTCGGTGCTTGGCGAAGGGCACCTCAATCTTGGCGCCATCCGGGATAAGCGACGTGGGTGCCTTGAACCAGATGAGCGGTTCCTTGGGCAATGCGCGCCCCATCTCGCGGGCGTGGTCGGCGTAATTGATCCCCACGGCTATAATCTTGGTGGGCACAATTGGAATGAGCGTCCGAACGCCTCTCCAAAGAGTGGGCTTCTTGTCAAACGTAGGTGAGCCGAAAACGTCCCCGCACAGTCGGAAGAGTTCACCATCAACCACCTTTGCGTGGAAGATTTCCTCGCCCCTCTGGAACCGGCCAATGGCTGCCATAGCGCTATTTCTACCGTATCAACGGACCTCTCCGGGGGGCAAGGGCAAACCCGTCAGATGTGCGAAGCCCGGAATACCCGGTGGCATCGGTAGTTCGCCGGGCAGCGATCTGAATGATCACAGTGGGAGTTCCCTTGATTCACGCAGCCAATCGCTGAAGCGGGGCAGGGAAAACGTGAGCGCGGATTGGGCTTTTTGGCAGTTTAGACTGCAATCGGCGGCGCGGAGTGGGCCTGGGAAATCGCGCAAGGAGGCAAAGTTCATACCGCAGCGAAGATTGCTCCAGCGGGCGGCAAATAATTGTCCAATCTGAAGGCGGTTCAGTCGTTCGGCTCCAGCCACGTGAAAAATGCCGCTCAGGCCGCATTGAGCTAATTCCCAAACCGCTAGTGCCGTGACATCAGCTCCGATGGGGCTGCGAAATTCGTCCGTGAACAACTTGAGCGTCTCGCCGCGTTGCCACGCGGTGCGCATGTGCTCGGCGAAAGAGCGGTCGCCGGTCGGAGACTTTCCCGCATTCAGCGTGGTGCGAACTATGCAATGGTTAGGATTGCCGAAGACGATTTTTTCCGCCTCGACTTTGGTTTCGGCGTAGAGGTTAAGCGGATTCACCGCGTCGGACTCGACGTAGTTGCCTTTGCGCCCGTCGAATACCAGGTCGGTGGACAAAAAGACCAGTCGAATTCTTGAACTTAGGTCAGCCAGTTGCCGCGTGACTTCTACGTTCATGCGCCGGGCTAGGTCGGGTTCCTTCGCGCAGCCAGCTGCTGTGCTGATGGCAGCGCAATGAATGATGAGCGTGGGAGAGTCTTGGCAAAAACGTTTCGCTACCGCTGCCGCATCGAGTAGGTCCAACTTTGGTCGCGTTAGCCCGACAATGCTTGCGTGGCGTGGCGCGGCAGGAGAGTTTAGCAGGTAATGTCCAATCAGGCCGCCCGCGCCTGTGATCCAAATGACGGGTTGGTGGTGTGACTTAGTCAACGAATCGCTTCGTCAGGTTGCCGTAGGCGTCGATGCGTCGGTCGCGGAGGAACGGCCAGTGCGTGCGGGTGGTGTCCACGTTCGAGAGGTCCAAGTCCTGAATGAGAATCTCCTCTTTGTCTGCGCTGGCTTTGCACAGGATTTCGCCCGAGGTGCCCGCGACGAAACTCTGCCCCCAGAACTCGATGCCGTCGCCGCCCACACCCTTGATCTGCTCCAGCCCGATACGATTCGGCACGCATACGTAACAGCCGTTGGCCACGGCATGCGCGCGCTGAACGGTTTCCCATGCACCGTGCTGGCGGGCTCCGTATTTGGCTTTCTCGCCCGGATGCCAGCCGATGGCAGTGGGGTAGAATAAAATCTCGGCACCTTGCATGGCCGTAAGCCGGGCGCCCTCGGGATACCACTGGTCCCAGCAGATGAGCACACCGATCTTGGCGTAGCGGGTCTGCCAGGCTTTGAATCCGAGGTCGCCTGGCGTGAAATAAAATTTCTCGTAGTAAAGCGGGTCGTCCGGAATGTGCATCTTGCGGTAGATTCCCATCAACGAACCATCTGCATCAATGATGGCCGCCGTGTTGTGGTAAAGGCCGGCCGCGCGACGCTCGAACAATGAGGCGATAATCACCGCTTTGTGCTTCTTGGCGATTTTGCAGAAGGCATCCGTGCTCGGTCCGGGAATCGATTCGGCCAGCCTGAAATGTTCGTGGTCTTCACTCTGGCAAAAATACTGGCTTCGGAAGAGTTCCTGGGTGCAAATGATCTTGGCGCCTTGCTTGGCAGCTTGCTCAACACGGTTTAGCGTGAGGGCGAGATTCTTTTTGGGGTCTGCTAAGCAAGCAGTCTGAACGAGTCCAACGCGAACTGTGGACGAGGCGATTTTTTTCATCGGCATCACTTCTTGATGCGGACCGTGTTCTCCAGCAGCGTCGTGCCATCGCTGGGCTTCACCTGGCTGGGCACATTCTGACCGAATAAATCACGGATGAATTTGCCCAGGGTCTCGTTGGTTGGACCGTAGCCGGAGTGGTAAATGTAATGTTCCAAAGCGTAGAGCATTTCATCCGCACTGGCGTAACGGTCATCCAAGTTGCGCGCGAGGGCCCTCTGGAGGATTTCGTTCAGCTTGTCATCAATCCGGCTGTCCAGCATGCGAAAGTCCGGGATGGCTGCATTCATGACCCGACCGCGGGACTCCTCGGCTGTGTCGCCTTTGAAAATGTTGTGGCCCAGCAACAGATGTCCGAGTACAACGCCAGCTGAGAAGAGGTCCGAACGTTTGTCGGTAATCTTGAAGTCGGCTTGCTCGGGGCTCATGTAGTCAGGCTTGCCAGCGACAACTTCACCTTCTTGGTCGATCAAAAACCCCTTGGCCTTGGCGATTCCAAAGTCCGTCAACTTAACGTCCCCCTCGAAGGCGATCATGATGTTTTTGAAACTCACATCCCGGTGGACGAGGCCCAACGGGCGCCCATCTTTGTCGGCCTTCGCATGGGCGTAGGCCAGCCCGCGGCATACACGGCTCACGATGAAAACGGCCAATTCCTTCGGGAGTTGACGTTTCTTGTCGCCGAGTTGCTGGGCAAATTGCTCCAGGTTGACGCCCCGGATCAATTCCATCGCGATGAAGTAAACCCCATTGGTCTCACCGAGATGGTAGGTCTGGACGATGTTGGTGTGGATCAAGTCCGCGACCAGCTTGGCCTCGCCAATGAAGTTATCAATGAACTGCTTCTGGCTCGCAAAGTTGGAGCGGATGACCTTGATGGCGGTACGTTTCACGAACTCCCGGGCTCCGAGTTGCTCGGCCTCGTAAATGACCCCCATGCCGCCCTCAAAAAGTTTGCGGACGATCTCGTAGCGGAATTCGTTTTGAATGGAAAACAACGGCATCAAGGGTCATCTTCTTCAACGAGGCGGCCAAGTCAAGCCGTTGCGGTGGGGTGAAACTGGTAAATTTTCTAGAAAAAACCTATAATTTTCGCTTGCGGCGATTTCTCTGCGGGCATTAACTCATCGCGAGTCAAACGACTTTAATACAACGAAAACCCAAAACACACAGGATATGGCTAAAGCACTTACCAAGTCACAAATCGCAGCAACCCTCGCTGAGAAGGTTGAGATCTCCAAGAAGCAAGCCGCGCAGTTCCTCGACGAACTCGCCGCGCTCGCTTATAAGAATGCCAAGAACACCTTCACGCTTCCCGGCCTCGGCAAGCTCGTGCTCGTGAACCGCAAGGCTCGTCAGGGCCGCAATCCCGCCACCGGCGAAACCATCCAGATCCCGGCCAAGCGCGTCGTGAAGTTCCGCGTCGCCAAGGCTTGCAAGGATGCCGTTCTCGGCGCCAAGTAATTCTGGCGGTCTTTTCACGGGCGCTCTGATCCTTCAGAGCGCCCTTTTTCTTTCTCCAACTCAATCATAAACTCAGTCCATGAAGATTGGAGTGGTAGGTTGCGGCGCCCTCGGCAGTTTTTACGGTGCCAAACTGTGGCAGTCCGGCCACGAAGTTCATTTTCTCCTGCGTAGTGACTACGGGGTGGTGCTTGAACAGGGGGTGCGGATTGAAAGTCAGTTGGGCAACTTCACCGCCCGTCCCCACGCTGCCAACACTCCTGAAGCGATTGACCGTTGCGATGTGGTTGTCATCGGGCTGAAGACCACGGCCAATGATTCGTTCGCGGATCTGCTCCCTCCGCTGGTTGGGCCGCAAACGCTTTTGCTGACGTTGCAGAATGGCTTGGGCAACGAGGCGGCGTTGGCGCATCTGTTTCCCGGGAATCAAATCTTTGGCGGCCTCTGCTTCGTTTGCTTGAACCGGCTGTCCCCCGGCTATGTGCTGCACACAGGCGAAGGTTATGTGGTGTTGGGAGGGTTCGGGCGCCCGCCGGGAGGGTCTGCGCAACGACTGGCGGAACTGTTTTCCGCCGCCGGCATCAAATGCAGCGTCTGTGATGATCTTGAAAAGACGCGCTGGGAAAAGCTCATCTGGAATGTGCCCTTCAACGGGCTCGGCGTGGCGGGTGTGGTCGGGCTGAATTCAATGATCCGCGGTGAGGTTGACGCTGCGGTTTGGAGACGCGATTGTCTCGCCACGGACGAGCTGCTGGGTGACGCGCGCTGGGAATCATTGGTGCGGGGCTTGATGCAGGAGATCATTCACACTGCGGCACTGCTGGGATATGCCATCCCCGAAGCCACCGCTGGCAAAATGATTGAACGAACACGCAAGCTTGGAGCTTACCGCGCCTCCACACTGGTTGACTACGAACGTGGACAGCCCCTCGAACTGGACAGCATCTTCCTCGCGCCGCTGCGCAAAGCGCGTGCGGCGGGCGCCAAAACTCCCTTGCTCGAAAACCTTTGCGCCGTGCTTTCAGAGCTCAACCGGCGGCGGCAAGCGGCAGGGCGCCTTGCCCCAACCTTGCCGCCGGGCCGTTGAGGTTCTATTGTGAAGTATATCGGCCATTCACAACCGGAACACAGATAATGAAGCCAAGAGTTCGATTTGCCCCCAGTCCAACCGGATTTCTCCACATCGGTGGAGCACGCACCGCGTTGTTCAACTGGCTGTTCGCCCGCCATCACGGTGGCACGTTCGTGCTGCGCATCGAGGATACGGACGTGGCCCGCAATACGCAGGCAGCGGTGGACATCATCCTGGAGGGCCTGCGCTGGCTCGGGTTGGACTGGGATGAAGGCCCAGTGACGAGCGACGCCACGGGCGCGAGCCGTGGCCCGTGCGGTCCTTATTTCCAATCGCAACGCAAAGATTCCTATCGTCAGCGGGTTGAGGCCCTATTGTCGCGCGGGCTGGCTTACGAAAAGGAGGGAGCCATCCGTTTCAAGATGCAGCGCGAACCGATCACCATCCCCGACATGGTGTGCGGGGACATCGTGCGTCCGTTGACCGATCGTGAGGAACTGGATCCTGATTTCGTCATCGTGCGTTCCGACGGCGAACCGGTGTTTCATCTCGTGAACGTGGTGGACGACTTGGACATGGGCATCACGCATGTCATCCGGGGCGAAGATCATTTGACGAACACGGCCAAGCACATTGCCCTCTTCAGGGCGTTCGGCGTCGAGCCGCCTAGGTATGCGCACATTCCCCTGATCTTGAACCCTGACGGCTCCAAGATGAGCAAGCGCGACCAAGGCGCAATCATCTCGGTTTACATGGAAGAGGGCTTCGCGCCTGAGGCCGTGCTGAATTATCTCTGCTTGCTCGGATGGTCGCCCAAAGACAATCGCGAGATCATGCCGCTCGCGGAAATCATTGAGCGCTTCGATCTCCCCGGCGTATTGCGGTCGAGCGCGAAGTTCGACATGACCAAGCTGCAATGGGTGAACTGGGAATACATCCGTTCCATGCCGAACGACCGTTACTACGAGTTGGCGGTTCATGCCTTGGGTAAGGCTGGCATTAACACGAACACGTTCCCTGTCGAATACGTGCGCGCCGCTTTGGATACCGTGAAGGAGAAGCCAAAGACGTTTTCCGAGCTGCCGGGCTGGTGTGATTTTTACTTCAAAGACGAGATCGTTTTCGCACCTGAAGCGGTCGAGCGCGACTTCGTTCCAGCCAACACCGCGGGGTTGGCCAAACTGCGTGATGCGTTGGAGCAATTGGCCACGTTCAAGAGCAGTGACATTGAGGCCACGCTCAAGGCCACCGCAAAGGAACTGGGCGTGAAGGCGGGGGTGTTGGTGCACCCCACGCGGATGGCGTGCACCGGCAAACCAATTGGCCCGAGCCTGTATCATCTGATGCAAGTGCTGGGCAAAGACCGCACGCTCGCGCGGATTGGCCACGCACTCAATCATCCGGGTTTTGGCGGTTAAGCCACAGTCATGACGACAGCGAACAAAGTTACCATCCTGCGGATTCTCTTGATCCCGTTCTTTGTGGGAGCGGTTCTATATTACGTTCGCACCGGGGAAGAGGGCTATCGGATCGCTGGGTTGTTGTGTTTTGCCGTGGCTTCCATCTGCGACGGCGTGGACGGGTACATCGCCCGGCATTACAACCAGATCAGTGAACTGGGCACGCTTCTCGACCCGCTGGCTGATAAATTGTTGCTGGTCTCCGGCGTGATCGTGTTGAGCTTCGATAACAGCCCGTATCTGGAGCGCATGCCGCTGTGGCTGACCGTGACAGTCATCGGCCGCGACTTGGTGGTGCTGACAGGCCTCGTGGTGATTCAACTGATTGTCGGCAAGGTCAAGGTGCGTCCGCGCATGGCGGGAAAAGTGTCTACCGTGCTGCAAATGGCCTCTGTCCTGTGGATTCTACTCAAGTGGTATGATGTCGTGCTGACTTACGTCACGTGGGGTGCGGCCATCTGCACGGCGGTCTCGGGCGTCTGGTATGTCTTCGATGGGATGAAACAACTGGGCGCGCATCCATCGAGCCTGCCTTCCGAACAGAAGCGGGACTGAGCAGTTTTCTGTCACTTGCGCTTCAGGCAAACCTGCGCGATGGTTCGCCGTTTTTTATGGCCAAAGAACCAGAACTCACACTCAAGGAAGGGGACAAAGCCCCTGCATTCAAAGCTGCCACCAACGGCGGCGGCACCCTGTCGCTCGCTGAACTGAAGGGCAAACACGTCGTGCTCTATTTCTACCCCAAAGACGACACGCCCGGTTGCACCAAGGAGGCCTGCGCCTTCCGCGATGGTTTCGCGGCCTTCAAGAAGAAGGGTGCCATGGTGTTGGGTGTCAGCACCGACCCGGTGAAGTCCCATGACAAGTTTGTGGAAAAGTTCAAACTTCCGTTCGCTCTGCTGGCCGATGAGGACAAAAAGATTGTCGAAGCCTACGGCGTGTGGGGCGAGAAAGTTTTCATGGGCCGCAAATACATGGGCACTCATCGCGTGACGTTTCTCATTGGTCCCGATGGTCGCATCAAAAAGATCTGGCCCAAGGTGAAGCCAGAGGAGCATGCGGATGAAGTGCTTGCCGCTTTATGACATGTCAACTCCGCTGGGCAGTGTGCTCCAGCGGAGTTGTCGTTGGTTTGTCCCATGAGATTGGCGAGGGAGCTTTCGCTGTTCAACCCGCCCGGCAAGGCTTTGGGAATGCTTCAGCCAAACACGGTAAAATCTCCGTGGACCGCCTTCGGTTTCCTAGCCTTTTGCAGTGCCAGACTGAATCGGTCTTGGCGCGAATCATTAACCCGGCGGCGAACGGCGAGTCTTGCGGCGGCGGTCACGATGACCAACACAAGTGTGAAAAACGTGCCGAACACCCGCATGGGCCAGCGATGTTTCTTGCGCGGGGGATTGGCAACCGGGGCGGCGTAGTCTGAGGCTCGGGTATTTTGTCTTGGGCGCTCACACGTCAGTTATTTGTTTTCGAGTTGCTGGCTGCAATGGATTTTGGGGTTCAAATAATGATTCGCGTTTACCCTCAGATTGGCCAACCGAGGGTGACTCGCGGTGAATCCGGGCCCGCCCAACTGAACTCCCTGCGCTACGGTTCGGACACTGATTTGCGGCACGGGCCTTGATGAAGAAATAGTCCTCCAATACAGGAGTACCTGCTTGTTCCCTTCGGGCAGGCTGTGGAAGTCCGGATATGTGGTGGCAACTGATTTAACGGCAAGTTTCTCTCGATTGCATGCGTAGGAGAAACTCGAGGTTCGGTGGCGGCGTTAGTTACAATGGCCTGCCATCTTGGTAACGAGTTTTTGCAGGAATCATGGACCGGCGTTTGACAGGGCTGACAGGGTTGTTTATCAATTACACTCGTTTACTCAAACAAAACATCTAAACCAGAAAGAACCATTATGGCACTAGCAGTTGGAACTAAAGCTCCCGATTTCACCCTCAAGTCCAAGAACGCATCCGGCCTCGTGGACGTGAAGCTCTCGAACAACTTCGGCAAGAAGAATACGGTCATACTCTTCTTCCCGCTGGCTTACACCAGCGTCTGCACCACCGAGATGTGCGACGTGACGGCCGGTCTCTCCGCTTACGCGGGAATGAATGCCGAAGTTATCGCCATCAGCGTGGACAGTCCGTTCGCGCAGGAGGCCTGGGCCACTCAGCACAAGATTGGCATCACGCTGGCGAGTGACTTGAACAAGGTCACCACCAAGGCTTACGATGTGGTTTTCCCCATGCTGGCGGGTGTGGGCGATACTTCGGCTCGGGCGGCGTTCGTGGTGGACACGGCGGGCGTCATTCAATACGCCGAGCAGACGCCCACGCCCAAGGATTTGCCCAACTTTGAAGCCATCAAGGCGACGTTGGCGAAGCTGAGCTGAGCCCTCATTTAGCAAAGAACCAACGGACAGGGCGCGGTATCCGCGCCCTGTTTGCTTGGCGGGCCACAGTCAAAGCTGAGATTGGCCCGGAAGTTGCCATTTCAAGTTCTTTGCGTAACTTGGCGCAATCGCGCCAATCAGATGAGCACACAGCTAATTCCCCACCTCAGCAGGGCGCATTGCACCAGCATGGCCAGTGAACCGAGCCTTTCTATTTGTGCATGAGACGCAGCCTTCGAAGGAACTTTTGGATTCTTCTGGTCGCCACGTGGGCCCTCGCAGCGGCGGCACCGTCTGCTTTGGGCCAAGTTGCGGCCGCCGGAACGCCGGCTTTTTTTTTGCGCGGAAGCTTCACCCATGAAGCCCAGCTTCTGCCCGGACGTTTTCGATCCGAAATCGAGAGCTTGCCGCCCGAGGCGCGGGATCGCGCGCGCGCCTGGCTGGCGGGGATTCAATTTGCGGAAGCAGATCTGGAATCGCTGCACGTTGATCCTGCAGGAGGTGTTTACTTTGCGTGCGGTTTTTCCACAGCCTCAGGTTCGAGCACTTCCGGCGGGCCGGTCGTATCGGAAGCCGCGGTCCCGCTCAGCCCATTCCCCACAAACCTGATTTTTCACAGTCGCCCCGGCTCGGCGAACATCCTCTATTTGAATTTCTCGGGTGAGAATGTGTCCGGCACGCAATGGAACACGCTCTCCAATCGGACGGTTTTCAATGCGACGGCATTTACAATAGACGGTGACTACACGACTTTTAGCGATGCTGAGCAGACAGCCATCAAGCGCATCTGGCAGCGGGTGGCTGAGGACTATGCGCCCTTCAACGTGGATGTGACCACGGAGCGACCGCCAACGTTCACTACCCGCACAGCTCACGCTTTGATCACCCGCAGCACGGACGCCAACAATCTGCCGAACCCAGCTTCGAGTGCGGGTGGTGTGGCTTACGTGAATGTGTTTGCGCGTAGCGATTATGCCATCTATCGGCCAGGTTGGATCTACTTCAACAACCTTGGGCCGAGTGAAGAGTCGTTCATCGCTGAAGCTGTTTCACACGAAATCGGCCACAACATGGGGTTGGGTCACGATGGTTGTTCAACCTGCAGCTTGGGCTATTACGGCGGGCACGGCAGCGGAGAAACGTCGTGGGCTCCGATTATGGGGACCGGCTACTATCAAAACGTCAGCCAGTGGAGTAAGGGTGAGTATCATCAGGCGAACAACGCGGAAGATGATTTGAGCACCATCGCGGGGAAGTTGACCTATCGTGCTGATGACATCGGCAGTTCCTTGGTGAGCGCGCGGGCCATGGTAATCACCAACGGGACAAACATCGTCTGCACTACGCCGGAGAATGACCCCGCGAACGCGAATGTTGCAAACAAAGGGGTGATTGAGCGCAATGGTGATACGGACATGTTTTCGTTCATCACTGGCAGTGGGCCGGTCAGCCTCACGGTTAAACCGTGGGCTATGCCCACAGCTTACACCTTGGGCGGAAATCTGGATGTCAGCCTCGAACTGCTTAGCGATTCGGGAGCATTGATCCTGACCAATAACGGCGAGTCGGTCACTTCCGCTGCCATCCAAACCAATCTTTCAGCGGGCAAATACTACCTGCTCATCAAGAATAGCGGGGCGGGAAGTCCGCTATCGTCCTCACCAACTGGCTACACAAGTTACGGCAGCATCGGCCAGTATTTCATCAGCGGCTTCGTCACCGACCCGAGCGGGTTGGTCATCCCGCCGCTCGCCGAGTTGTCCGCCACCGATCTCACCGAGGTCGGGCAGGCAACGAAGCAATTCACCGTCACCTACTCTGACAACGTGGGCATCAATGTCGCCACCATTGACGGCAACGACCTCCGCGTCACCGGTCCGAACGGCTACGACCAGCTCGTGCAATTCGTCTCCGTCAACAACGCCGGCAACGGCACGCCGCGCACCGCCACCTACGCCGTCACGCCGTCCGGCGGCGGCAACTGGTTGCCTGCCGACAATGGCCTCTACACGGTGTTCATGCGCAGCAACCAAGTGGCGGATACGGAGGGCGCGTACGTGGCTGCCGGGCAGCTCGGCCAGTTTAACGTCGCTGTGCCGGTGGTGGTTTATTCCGCAAAAATGTCGGCCAATCCGGGTTGGACTCTGCAGCCCGACTGGCAATACGGCACGCCCAACTACGGCAGCAGCGGCCCGTCCGGCGGCTACACCGGCACCTCGATCGTCGGTTACAACCTCAGCGGCAATTACCCGAACGGCCTCACCGTGAAATACGCCACCACCCCGCTTATCAACGCCGCCGGCAGTTCCTCGCTCACGCTGCGCTTCCGCCGCTGGCTTGGCTTGCGCAGCATTGACTCCGCCCTCATCCAGGCCTCCACCAACGGCGCGAACTGGCTCAACGTCTGGTCCTCGGGTGGCGCGAACATTTCCGACAGCTCCTGGCAACTGGTGCAGTACGCGCTGCCAGCCGGCGTCGCGGGCAGTTCGTCGCTGCAACTGCGCTGGGCGCTCAGTTCTGGTGGCTCTGGAGGACGTCCTGCCGCCATCGGCTGGAATATGGACGACGTGGAAGTTCTGGCCGGCGGCGCGCTCGATACCGACCCGCCCGTGCCCAGCCTCAGCGTGGCGAACATCGCCCTTGGTGGTTCACCCAGTCATTCGTGCAGCGTCACCTACACCGACGCCACCGCCGTAAAACTCTCCAGCCTGAACTCCAGCAATTTGCTCGTCACCGGCCCCAACAACTTTTCCAACCTCGTCGAATTCGCCGGCGCGGACCTCGCGGACGACGGCTCGCCGATGACAGGCAGTTACTCCATCCCCGCGCCCGGAGGCGCCTGGGACGCCGCCGACAACGGCACCTACACCCTCACGCTGCTCGCGGGCGCTGTTACCGACACGTTGAACAATGCCATCGCGCAGACGAACCTCGGCACCTTCGGCGTCGCCATCAGCACGGCCACCCCGGGCGTGCTCGGCGTGCTGCCCCTCGGCAACTTGGTTTCTTCGGGCACGGCGGGCGGACCTTTCACGCCGTCCTCCCTCATCTACACGCTGACTAATTCCGGGGGCTCGACACTGCACTGGAACGCGAGCAAGACGATGGATTGGGTTAGCCTGAGTGCCACCAGCGGCAGCCTCGCCACGGGCGTCACCACCACCGTTACGGTTTCCCTAAACAATGCTGCTGACAGCCTCACCCCGGGCAACTACAGCGACACCGTCAGCTTCACCAACACCACCAGCGGCACGGGCAACACCACGCGCGCCGTCAGCCTCACCGTCGAAGCGCCGCCCGCCACTGCCAACTTGCTGCTCTCGGTCAACCACCCCGCGTGGGGCAGCGTGACGCCGAGCAACGGCACCTACCTTGTCGGCACACCGCTTGAATTGCTCGCCACGCCCGCCACCTATTTTGCGTTCGATGAATGGACCGGCGGCATTTCCGGCACCAACAACCCCTTCGCGCTCATGCTCGAAACCAATTTCGTCGCGCAGGCCGTGTTCGCGGAAATCCTCACCACCAATCATCCCACGCCCCTCTGGTGGCTCGCGCAATACGGCGTCACCGACGACTTCGAGAACGCCGTGAACGCTCTCGGTGCCAACGGTTATCCGTTCTGGCAGTCCTATATCGCCGGTCTCGATCCCACCAATCCGGCTAGCCGCCTGGTGCTGCGGATGAAATCGCTTTCCGATGGCTCGGGGCTGGTGTTGACCTGGGATGCGGTGGCGGGCCGGGTTTATTCCCTATGGTCGGCGGAGCACGCGTGGGGCGCGTACGCGCCGCTGCCCGGTGCCACCAACCTCGTCGCCCCGGTGGAGCCGTTCACAAATCGCTTCAACCCGTCTGTCCCAGCCGGCTACTTCCGCTTGCAGGTTCAGAAACCTTGAATTCAAGCCGCAGATAATTCCTGCCAAAGGAGCGCCGACATGCGCTGGCCTTTCTCGAAGCAATCCAGCTCGAACTTCTCATTCGGGGAGTGAACGTTGTCGTCGGGCAATCCCAGCCCAAGCAATAGCGTGTCCACGCCGAGGATGCGTTTGAACTCATTCACTATCGGAATGGAACCGCCTTCGCGCAACAGCACGGGCTCTTTGCCAAACGCAGCACGCAACGCTCGCAAGGCTGCCTGAGCTTGGGTGCCTTCGGGTGACACCACATAGGGTTCCGCGCCGTGGCCCGCAGTGATCTCCAGTCGCACCGTGGGCGGGCAAAGACGCTTCAGGTGTTTGAGGACCAGTTGCATGACCCGCTTCGGATTTTGGTCGGGCGCCAGGCGAATGGTCAGTTTGGCGCGGGCCCACGCGGGCACTATGGTCTTGCTGCCTTCACCTTGATAACCGCTCGTGAGTCCGTTGATCTCCAGCGTTGGCCGGGCGGAACGTTGTTCGGTGAAGGTATAACCGCGCTCTCCAAACAACTTCGGCACGCCAAGCATTTTTCGATAGGATGCTTCCTTGAATGGAAGCCGCGCCATTTGCTTGCGCTCGTAGGCGGTCAAGGGAGTGACGTCATCGTAGAAACCCGGAATATTTATGCGTCCTTGGCCATCACGTAGTTGCGCGATCAATTTGCAGAGCGCCATCGCCGGGTTCTCGATCGAACCGCCGAACACGCCCGAGTGCAAGTCGCGGCTGGGGCCGTGCAGCGTCACTTCAAATGCGGCGATGCCTCGCAACCCGTAAGTCAGCGCAGGAACTCCCTTGGCGGGCATGCCGGTGTCGGAGACCACGAATGCATCGCACGCCAGTTCCTTTTTCCGGGCTTTCAGGAATGCGGGCAGACTCTTGCTGCCGACTTCCTCTTCGCCTTCAATCACGAACGTCAAATCGCAGGGCAGGGGAGTGCCCGTCTTCACATAGGCTTCGACAGCTTTAAGATGCGCGAAGTTCTGGCCCTTGTTGTCGGAAGCGCCACGCGCAAAAAGTCTGCTGCCCTCCAGCCTTGGTTCAAACGGGGGGGTCGTCCAGAGCTCAAAAGGCTCGGCTGGTTGCACGTCGTAGTGACCGTAAACCACGAAGTGCTTGCGGTTCTTGGCAGCCGACTTGGGGTTCCGTGTCGTGGCCAGCACGAGGGGGTGTCCCTGCGTGGTCACGAGGTCTGCTCTCAATCCGATGCGTTGGCAATGGCGCACGAGCCACTCGCCGCATGCTTTCATGTCGGGCGCATGTTTGGATTGCGCGGACACGCTCGGGAAGCGCAGGTATTCGCACAGCTCGTCCACGTTTCGTATGCGGTTCGCTTTCAGATAATCAAGAACAGCCTTCATGGGGTTCATCGTTGGCGGAGCGGGGCAACAATTCAAGCTTTGCGAAGCCGGTGAGTGGACCTTCCACTGTCGATCCTCCTTGTTGTCGTGCTGTTCCCATCGCCGTCAAAAATGCTGTTTTCGAGCATTGGGGGGATTGCCTGAGTGAGGAGGGTGGCGAAACATCCCCCGTTTTGCGGGTGTTCGGCGGTTCGTTCCCGGTCAATACGCTTGCCAAAAGGGACATTCTGCATAGAGTGGGCTGCTCAAATTTGACTAAACCATGTCTATCTATTCTCTGACCCCGATCATCGCGATGGCACCGCAACAAACGGCGGATGGCAAGACGGCTTCGCCGCTGGCCAGCTTCGTTCCCTTGATTCTTCTGATGGTCGTCTTTTGGTTCGTGCTGATCCGCCCGCAGCAAAAGAAAGCCAAGCAGCACGCGCAGATGCTCACCAAATTGAAATCTGGTGACCGCGTGGTGACCAATTCCGGCATCATTGGAACCGTCGTCAATGTGAAGGACAAGGCGGTGACCGTCCGCACGGCAGGTGACACCAAGCTGGAATTCACCAAGGGTGCCATCGCTGAGATCGTCGAGGGCTCGGAGTCGTCCGAGTCCTAAGTTTCATTCTCCCCACCATTCCCATGAACAGAAACAACAAGTGGCGCTTTGGTTTTGTTGCCTTCGCGCTCATCTGGTCGCTGATCGAAGTCTTCCCGCTTAAGGACCGCAACCTGATCGAGGTTTTTCAGGAGCGCGGCGTCCGGCAGGATGGCACGTTCTCCAACATCGTCGCCCAGGCGCAAGCCATGCAGGTGACGAATGCGGTCAATACCTACGGCAACCTCCGCACGGCGATCGGCACGAATGACATCACGACCTATTTCCCGTTCTTCAGTGTGACCAACGAGGCGCGCCCCACCTCAGCCATCTTGACGCGATTGCAGAAGGACTCCCGTGGCTCTATCCGCCTGGGCCTCGATTTGCAGGGCGGCACTTCGTTCCTCGTGGAGATGGACACGAACACGCTGGTCAATGTGGAGGGCGACACGAATGTCACGACCTCCGTGAAGTCCGAGTTTGAAATCAGCATGGTGATTGAGGAAGCGGTCGAGGTCCTTCGTAAGCGTGTGGATCGTCTCGGCGTGGCTGAGCCTACAATCCAACCGCAGGGCGAGAATCGTATTCTCGTGCAGTTGCCGGGGGTATCGCAGGATGTCCGCGAAGAAGCGCAAAAGAGCATCCAGAAGGTTGCGTATCTCGAATTCCGCATGGTGCATGAGAAGAGCAATGAGTTGATTGCTGCGGGCGAGAGCGCACCGGGTTACGAGCTGATGCGCAAGAAGGTCAGCCGTCCGGGCGAACCGGAGCGGGTGGAAGAATATTTGGTGAAGCGTCGTCCCGAGATGGTTGGCGGCGTGCGGCGTGCCGTGGTCATGCGCAACAACTTCGGCCAGCCGGAAATTCACTTCGAGCTGGAGTCCAAAGCGCGCGATGATTTTGGGCGTATAACCACTGAGAATGTCGGTCGGCTGCTCGCCATCGTGCTCGACGGCGAATTGCAAACCGCACCGCGCATCAACTCGCCCATCACCGGTGGTAACGGCATGATTGAGGGTAATTACACCATCGAGGAGGCCAAATCCGTCGCCAGTGTTTTGGAGAACCCGCTCAAGGCGCCGTTGCATGTCGTGCAGCAAAATGACGTGGATCCGACTCTTGGCGCAGATTCCATCAAGAGCGGCGTCAAGTCAGCGCTCTACGGCGTCATCGCGGTCGCCGGGTTCATGTTGGTTTATTATCTAATAGCTGGTGTCATCGCGAACGTTGCGCTGCTGCTGAACATCGTGTTGCTCCTCGGGGTGATGAGCTACGTGGACACCACCCTGACACTGCCGGGTATTGCTGGTATCGTGTTGACCATCGGTATGGCAGTGGATGCGAACGTGCTGATCTTTGAACGTATTCGCGAGGAATTGGCCAACGGCAAGTCCGTGCGCGGGGCGATTGAGGCCGGTTATGACCGGGCCTTTGGCACCATCTTGGACTCAAACGTCACGACGCTCATCAGCTCGGTCATTTTGATTTTCATGGGCACTGGTCCGGTGAAGGGCTTCGGTGTGACGCTGACCATCGGTATCACCGTCAGCATGTTCACGGCCCTGGTCGCCACCCGCTTGATGTTCGACTGGCTGCTCAAGCTGAACGCGCTCAAGTCGCTCAAGTTCATGCATCTCGTGCCCACGGGCCTGAAGCTGGACTTCATGAAGTATGCCGTGCCTGCGTTCATCGCGTCATGGGTGCTGATCTTGATTGGCAACGGCTACGGTCTAAGCCGCGGCAAGGATGTGTTCAGCGTGGAATTCATCGGCGGTTACAGCATCACGATGGCTTTCGACGCGAAGGCCAAGCAATCCGGTGCCATCGAGGTGGACAAAATCCGCGAAACGGTGGACGCACTGGGCAAAGGCTCCTCGCGTGTTTCGTTCGAGCGCGACATGTCCACGGGCAAAGAATCATTGCGTATCGATGTGCGTGACGTTGGGGCTGAAGAAGCTGGCGCGAAGAGCGTCGGAGCGCAGGCGGTGGACGCTCTTGTCGCAGCCTTCCCGGCGGCCAACTTCGACGTGCTGAGCGTGGACAAGATCGGTCCGACCGTTGGCAACGAGATTCAGAAGGTGGCCATCATCGCCTCGTTGATCGCGATGTTCGGCATCCTGATCTACGTGGCGTTCCGTTATGAATTCTCGTTCGCCATCGGCGCCGTGGTCGCCATCATCCACGATATCCTGATGACCAGCGGCTGGTATTTCCTCGATGGGCGCGAATTGAATGCGACCACCGTGGCGGCGTTGCTGACCATCATCGGTTTCTCCATCAACGACACCATCGTCATCTTTGACCGTATTCGTGAGGACCTGAAGCTCGGCGTGCGCGGTTCGTTCAAGGACGTGATGAACGCCGCGTTGAACCAGACTTTGAGCCGAACTGTCATCACGGCAGGCACTGTGTTCCTGGCAACGCTCTCGTTGTATCTGTTCGGCGGCGGCGTGATCAACGACTTCGCTTTCTGCTTCCTGGTGGGTATTCTCACCGGAACTTACTCGTCCATCTACATCGCCTGCTTGATCGTGCTCAAGTTGAACAAGGGGCAGCGTCCGAAGCTCGCGGCTTCGCAAACCACGGTGGACAACCCGATGGTCGAGAAAGCCAAGGCGTAATAACCTGCCAGCATGTTTGCGCTGGTTGAAATAACAGGCTGGCACTACGCAGGGTTCATCCTGTGCGTGCTGTTCTTCCTCGCGCTGGACCTCGGCGTCTTCCACCGGAAGGCGCACGTCGTCAAGTTCAAGGAAGCATTGGGCTGGACGACCCTCTGGTTCAGCATGGCCATGTTGTTCGCGCTGGGGTTGCGCCCGATGCGTGGACCAGAGGACTCGCTGGAGTTTGTCACCGGCTATTTGATCGAGCTGTCGTTGTCCATGGACAACGTTTTCGTCATCGCGCTCATCTTCAGTTACTTCCGGGTTCCGCCCCAATACCAGCATCGGGTGCTTTTCTGGGGCATCATGGGCGCGCTGGTCATGCGCGGCGTGATGATCTGGGCGGGGGCAGCGCTGATTGAGCGATTCCAGTGGACGCTCTATTTGTTCGGCCTGTTCCTCGTTTTCACCGGCATCAAAATGCTGTTCGCCAGTGAGGATGGGGTTCAACCGGAAAAAAATCCGGTCGTTCGTCTGGCCAGAAAACTGTTCCCCATCTCGAACGAATTCAACGGCCAGCACTTCACCGTGCGCACGGCTGCCGGTTTGGCGCTGACGCCGCTCGCGGTGGTGCTCATCTTGGTGGAGACCACCGACCTTATCTTCGCGCTCGATTCCATTCCTGCGATATTCGCCGTGACCACGGACCCGTTTATCGTATTCACGTCGAACGTCTTTGCCATCCTCGGTTTGCGGTCGCTTTACTTCGTGCTGGCCGGAGCCATCGGGCTCTTCCGCTATTTGAAATACGGATTGTCCATCGTGCTCGTGTTCATCGGCGTGAAGATGTTGATTGATCCGCACCAGCCTGCCGGGGTGCCGCCGGAGCACTTCTGGCAATACAAGATACCCATCAGCCTGTCATTGGTCGTGGTCGTGTCCATCATTGTAGGGTCAATTCTGTTGTCGATGCTTGCCGCCCGAGGGAGACCCAACGAGCCCGACGCCAAGCCGCCCGCCCAGTGATTTCCGTGCGATGAAATTTCGCTGGAACATTGCCCCCGAGCAGCCGCTGCTGGCTGAGAAGCTCGCCCGCGAACTCTCCTGCTCGACCCTCCTCATCCAGTGCCTGCTCAACCGCGGCTTGAGTGAGGCGGAGGCCATCAACCGTTTTCTTGAACCGCGGCTCAAGCAACTGGCCGACCCTTTCCTGCTGCCCAACATGGGCGTGGCGGTGGAGCGTTTGCTGCGCGCCCGTGAAATGGGCGAGCCGGTGGTCATCTTCGGCGACTACGATGTGGACGGCGTCACCTCAACGTCGCTCTTGCGCGAGGTGCTCAGTCAGCTGGGTTGGGTCGTGGAACATTACCTGCCGCATCGGATGGAGGAGGGCTACGGTCTGAGTCAGGATGGCGTGGAGAACTGTCTGCGCCGTTATCCGGTGAAGCTGCTGCTGGCTGTGGACTGCGGTTCGACGGCCGTCACGTCCATCGCTTGGCTCCGGGAACGTGGGGTGGATGTGATCGTGCTGGACCATCATCAGGTTTCACATCCAGCGCCGGAAGCCGTTGCGTTGGTGAACCCGCAACTGTCCATCGGCGAAGGCCAAAGCTCGGCGCCATTCACCGAACTTTGTTCGGCCGGCTTGGCGTTCAAGCTGGCGCACGCCCTGATCAAACGCGGACGTGAGACCGGCTTGCCGGGCGCCGCTGACTTTGATTTGCGGCCATTACTGGATTTGGTGGCGCTGGGAACGATTGCGGACATTGTGCCGTTGAACGGCGAGAACCGCATCCTCGTCTCCGCCGGACTGGAGCGGCTGAATTGCACCAAGCGCCCCGGATTGCGTGCACTCATGGAGGTCGCACAATCACCGGAGAAACTCACCGCACATGACGTGGGTTACCAGATTGCCCCGCGTTTGAATGCGGCGGGCAGGTTGGAGACAGCTGAGGAGGCGTTGTTCTTGTTGCTCGCGCCCGACGTCGAGGAGGCCATGCCCATCGCGCAAAATCTGGACGCCCGCAATCGCGAGCGTCAGAACATCGAGCGCGGTATTGCGGAAGAAGTCATTGAGGCGGTGAAGGCACGATTCAAACCGGAAACGGACTACGTCATCGTCGAAGGGCAATTGCTCTGGCACATCGGCGTGGTGGGCATCGTGGCGTCGCGGGTGTTGCAGCAATTCTACCGGCCCACGTTCATCGTCGGGGGCGACGGTGACAACTGGCGCGGTTCGGGGCGAAGCATTGCTGGATTCGATCTCGCGGCGGCTTTGCGCGAGTGCGATGACCTGCTTGTCCGCCATGGTGGCCACGCGATGGCGGCGGGCGTAACCCTTCATCCGGATAAGATGGATGCTTTTCGAGTCCGCCTGAATGAGATCGCTAGACGCACGTTGAAGCCTGAAGATTTACAGCCGCCTCTGAGGCTTGATGCTGAAGTCAGATTGGCTGACGTGTCTTTGCCCGGGATGGTGGAGCTTGCTCGGTTGCATCCCGTGGGGCAGGCGAACCCCTCGGTGCAATTCTTCAGTCGCGGGCTGAGCCATGCCCGCCCGCTGCAACGGATGGGGAAAGAGCGTCAGCACGTGAAGATGTGGGTGAAGGATGGCGACCAGACGCACGAGGCCATCTGGTGGAACGCGGGAGGCGGTTCGCTCCCCGTGGGCCACTTCGACCTGGCCTTCGCACCTCAAATCAATTCCTACAACGGACGTACCAACGTGCAGCTTAAAGTGCTGGATTGGCGACCTGCGACTTAGCGCTACGCCACGCTTGAACCCGCAGCGTGTAACCGTCAACCTTCAAGCCACATGAACTCCGCTGTCATCGTCGCCGCTGGCAAAGGCACCCGCATGGGGCCGGACTTGGACAAACTCTTCCTTGAAGTGGCGGGTCGTCCGGTGGTGGCGCATACCTGGCAGCGTTTCAACGATGCCTCGTGCATTCAGGAGATCGTGTTGGTGGTGCGCGAAGGAATGCAAAGTGCCTTCGCCGCGATGGCGCGTGAATATGGCTTGAACAAGCCGCATCGCTTCGTGCTGGGCGGCAAGGAGCGTCAGGATTCGGTTTGGAGCGGCTTGCAGGCACTCTCTAAAAGTGCGGTGGTGGTGGCAATCCAGGACGGGGCCCGTCCCTGCACCAGCCCGTCGTTGATCGAGGCTACCGTGGCGATGGCGCTGGATCGAGGCGCAGCCGTCGCTGCATCACCGATTACCGACACCATCAAAGAATCTGCTGACGGCAAAGTGGCGGCGCGCACGCTGGATCGCTCCAAGCTGTGGGCTGTGCAGACCCCACAGACGTTTCGCGTGGAGGTCATCCTGCGCGCCTTGGCTGAGGTGCATCAGCGCGGGATGTTGGTGACGGACGACACCGCCGCCTGTGAGTTGATCGGTCAGCCAGTGCATTTGGTGCGTGGTTCTTCGCCAAATCCCAAAGTAACCGTCCCGTCTGACCTGCCTTACGTGGAGTTATTGCTGCGTTCCATGGGGTGATGCCCCCTTTCTTGCAAACCCGCGTTGCGCCCCGTATCGTCTGGCATCATTCGAGTTATGAAGCGACGAATTCTATACGGGCTGTTGACCGTGGCGCTGTCTCTCAACCTGCTCATCGGGGCGCGGGTATATCTTTATTCCGCTGAATCCATCCAGCACGACTCGGCTTACCCAAGCTTGGAATTGTTTTCCGTCGCCATGGAGCGTGTCCGCCGCGACTATGTGGATGGTGAGCATCTCTCCTATCATGAACTCGTGCGTAATGCCCTCAAGGGTATGTTGAGTGAACTGGATCCGCACAGCGAATTCATGGAGCCGGATAAATTCGGCGATTTGCAGGATGACACGGAAGGCAAGTTTGGTGGCATCGGCGTGGTGATCTCCGTCAAGGAGGGCAACTTGACGGTGGTGGCACCGATGGAAGACACGCCGGGGTTCAAGGCCGGCATCCGCACGGGTGACGTGATTCAGAAGATCGAAGGCCGGTCCGCCGAGCACATGGGTGTGCAGGATGCCGTAAAGATTCTACGGGGTCAGCCCGGCACTGATGTGAATATCACCGTGCTGCGTCCTTCAACGGGCGTCGTCAAGGATTACAAACTCAAGCGCGAGGAAATCAAAGTGGACATGGTGAAGGACATCAACGGCCGCCGGGAATTTCCTTTGGGGGAGAACAAGATAGGTTACCTGCGTATCACGCAGTTCGGGGAGAAGACCTCAGACGAACTCGCGAGTGCGTTGAAGAAGTTGAAATCGCAGGACATGCGGGGGTTGATCATCGATTTGCGTTGGAACCCCGGCGGGTTGTTGGACCAGGCGGTGGGCGTGTGTGAGAAGTTCCTGCCGCGTGGCCAGTTGGTGGTGACGACTGAAGGACGCACGCCGGCACAAAGCTCCGTGCGCAAGGCGGCTGGTCGGGGCGACGAACTGGATGGCACACCCATTGTGGTGCTGGTGAACGCGGGCAGTGCCAGTGCGGCGGAGATCGTTTCCGGATGTCTTCAGGATGTGAAGCGAGCAGTGGTCCTGGGCGAACGCACGTTCGGCAAAGGTTCGGTGCAGAGCATAATTGAATTGCAGGATGGGTCCGCGTTACGGCTGACGACGGCGAAATACTACACACCCAGCCACAGAGTGATCCACGAGAAGGGCATCACGCCCAACATCGAGGTTATTGCCACGGACGAGGAAGAGGCGGCCATTCTTATGCGGCGCGCACCGGGTGGGCTTGAAACGCTCGAAGCCGGCGAACGTGTGCGCATGGAGGCGGTGCCTGATCCGCAGATGAACCGCGCCATGGACGTGCTCAAGGGAATTCTGCTGTTCGCCGACCGTTTGCCAAAGGAACGTCTGACCGACCCCGAGCGGCGCATGGCTTCCTGGAAGTAAGCTGAGGCGGCCATTCCATTCAGCCTGGCTGCATTCATGATCGTTCTCGCCTTTGAAACCTCCTGCGACGAGACGAGCGTGGCCTTGGTGCGCGACGGCCAGGTGCTCGCCAGTGTGGTTTCCTCCCAGGTCAAGATGCATGCCGAGTATGGCGGCGTGGTGCCGGAACTGGCGGCGCGCGAGCACTTGAGAAATTTGCTGCCGGTTGCGAATTCAGCATTCGAGCTGGCTGGCGTGACTGCGCGGGACGTTGATGTGGTGGCGGCCACGCAGGGGCCGGGTTTGCCCAACGCCTTGATGGTCGGATTGAAAGCCGCTGAGGCGTTTGCCTTCGCCGTCGGAAAACCATTCTTTGGCATCAATCACCACGAGGCGCATTTGTATTCGCCTTGGATCACGGGTTCACCCGCTCACGCAGAGTTCGAGCGGTTCGAGCCGAACGTTTCGCTGATTGTCAGTGGCGGTCACACCATGCTCGTCGATGTGCAGAGTGAACTTCAGCATCGTGTTTTGGGCTCGACGATGGACGACGCGGCGGGTGAATGTTTTGACAAGACTGGCAAGCTCCTCGGGCTGGCGTATCCAGCGGGTCCGATCATTGACCGCCTGGCAGAGCAGGGGAACCCGTCGGCGTTCCAGTTTCCGCGCCCCTTGCGCAACGAGGACAACCACGATTTCAGTTTCAGCGGCTTAAAAACTTCTGTGCGCTATTTCATCCGCGATCATCCCGGCCTGGCCGACGATGCCCAGCAGTTGCGAGATCTGTGCGCCAGTGTGCAGGCGGCAATCGTGGACGTGCTGGTCACCAAGACCGTTCGCGCTGCAAAAAAGCTGGGTGTGCGCTGTGTCACGGCGTCAGGCGGTGTGACGTGCAATCGTAGCCTGCGGCGCGAATTGGAGTCTGCCTGTCGTCGCGCGCATCTGACGTTAAGGCTGGCCGATGCGGCACTTTGCACCGACAACGCGGCCATGGTGGGGATTCTCGCCGAGCGAAAGATGAAGTTGAATGCCGCTCTCACCGAGGTGGATGCGGAGATCGTCCCGAACTGGAGTCTGGCGTGAGTGCGGCGGCTCAACTGTGTTTGCAATGTGGTCTGTGCTGCAACGGCGTGTTGTTCAGCGACGTTGAGTTGCGGGCGGGTGACAAGGCGACTCAACTCACTTCGTTGGGGCTCGATATTTTTCGCAAGGGCCGCAAGCAGGCGTTCACCCAACCGTGCAAATGTCTGGAGCGAGACTTGTGCTCCATTTACGCAAACCGGCCCATGCAATGCCGTGCGTTCGAATGCACACAGCTTCGCTTGGTGGACCAAGGAGCAAAGCCATTGTCTGCCGCAGAGCGCAAGATTCGTGAGGCGAAGAGACTCGCCGGCGAGGTGGCCCAGCTTTGCCGCGACTTGGGGCATGGGGATGAAACGGTTCCGTTGAATCGCCGCTATGCCGCCATCATGTCTGAACCAATGGATCTTGCCGGAGACGAACGCGGAGTGGAGTTGCGCGGCGAACTGATGTTGGCCGTGGGTAAATTGGTGGAGGTCCTGGAGCGCGACTTTCTTCGTGCGGCAGTCAAGGAATGACCGCTCTGGCGCATGGGGTTGCGTTTCTGCGGGCCCGGCTTCGCAAACAGTTGGAAATGAAACTTGCGGAGCGGGGCATGGCTTGGTTCATTATGGGCCGCTTCGCGCACGTGGCGGAATTGGCAGACGCGCTACTTTGAGGTGGTAGTGCCTAACGGCGTGCAGGTTCAAGTCCTGCCGTGCGCACCATGTTTATCCAGTCGTCAGAGACACCCTTCATTGGTCTGCTCCGCTAGTTTCACCGCTCCGCAATCTGCGGCCTGCCTTGCTCCGCGGTTAAAATTTCAATTGTCAAAGAGCTAGGATTGTCACCCGAGTTAACGG
>JAFMIZ010000008.1 GCA_017853715.1 Pedosphaera sp. | reverse complement strand
ATACTCTTCCGACGACACCTTCCACCAAAAGGTCACATTTGTTGCACCAACCACTTGAGCTTGAAACCACGACTCCTCGTAATTCGCGATGGAGTTGTTAACAACCGAAAGCCCATCAAAGCGAGATTCATCACTGGTCACCACCCAAACCGCGTCGTTGGTTGATTTGGTGCCAACATTCCACTCAGCGTAGGGACTGTTGACCGCCTCACCAAGTGACGCTGACCGCAATTCAAAAGAAGCCAGGAATAGAGCTAGCAACACCAAATTGAATCCGGACAGCTTCATCATCTCACTTGAAAAATCACAGTTCCTCCCACCGAGTGACAACCCAACCGCTTGGGATAATCTTCTTCAGTGCCTCGTCGAAGTGAAAGCTGAAATTTCCCACGAGAGATATGGCGTTAACAACCATAGATCCCTGAAAGTCGTTACCTCCTGAACCGCCACCGCTAAGTTTCAAATTTGCATTGGGTGCATATACCACTCCAATAAACTCACTGTTTCCGGTCCAGGTCATCTGAGTATTGGAGGGAAGGCCATAATATTGAAACGCCGAAGCCACGCCGGCAGCATTCACTATTTTAAATTGGGAACTGGCCCCAGCCGCGTACAGCTTCAAAGTGGCCCCGGGTTCCACGACAATTTGGCCGGCAATACTGATGTTTCCAGTTACATAGAGCTTGGCGTCGCCGGTCACAACAATTCGATCAGTTGTCTTGGTCAGCGTCAGTGCCCCAGCATGTAGATACGCATAGCCACCCTGCAAAAAGTTGGTTTTCGGCTTGCTACCTGACCCGCTGGCAATTGTCGAAAGCGCCCATGAACTCGCCTCAGGCTTACTGTCAGGCACCCCTACTGGCGTAAAGTCCGCATTGAAGTCATTAAAATACCAGCCTCCAGGCTGAATCCCAGGACCGTTCCAGTTCAAGTCACCGACTGAGCCGCCGGGGCCGACGCTGTATTGGCCCGCATTGATTGGGCCTGTGTAGAGTTTGCCTTTGATGTCCGCATTGCCCACGTTTATGAAACCCTCCGTACTGACGATGTCTCCTCCCGCTTTTCGTTTTAATTGATCATAACGGTTCGAGGTGCTGTAAAAATTACTGGTTGAATCGTAGCTGTCAGTGGTGATGTTGTTACCATTAAAAGTGATGTCCTTACGAACCACCATGGCCGATTGGTAGGCAGCCTTGGGAACGCAACGAACCTGCACCTGACGTTCAACGAACTGCGAGCTATTCGGCACTTTGACTTTGCCGTTCGAGGTGATGATCGGAAACCCTGTCCCGGCAGCGCGCTCGATCAGGACGCTGTAACGACCTCCTGCCAGGGAACGTTCGTCATCAAGTGTGGCCGGACCGGCAACCGGGCCACTCCAACCCTGCGAAGGGTTGCCAAAGGGGTTGTTGGTGCCGAAATCTATGTTCAAGTGCGCCAAAGCGTCCTCGACTCCCGCCTCCGCCACAGTCAGCGCGTGATTCCATGCCTGGCCGCGATGCACCATCGTGTTCTGGTGGTTCATCAGCAGGAAGTAACTCAGCATCGAAACCCCCAAAACACCCCCGGTCACCAAAGCGATCATCAGGACGCTGCCGGACCGGCTGCGATGGATCTTAATCTGAGTTCTCATGGGGTCTTCTGGTTGCGGATGACGATCTGCGCGGTCTGCACCGATTCCGTGTTGAACAAGCCGGTGCCACCCAACGCGCGCGTGCATTTCCAAGTCATGGTCACCAGCTTGGCCTGCACATTATCGACCATGTTGGTGGTGAAACCGAAATCAGGTGCCCGCCGTGGCGTGCGTTGCTGGAAAGTGAAATCCCAACGTTCACAACCTTCCAGCAAAACCTCCGGGTCGGCTTGGTCCGACCGTTGGGCGGTAAGGGTCTTGGCAGCCTCCGTCCACTCGTAGCGTAATGTGTAACTTGGGCTTGCATTGGTGTTCTCGAAGAGAATCCACCTGGTCGCGCCAGTGGGCTGAAAACTTTTCACCCTGGTGGCTTCCCGAATCTCACGGCTCATCTTGTCCGCAGCCATCGTGCTTGCCTGATCCAGAATTTGATAATTGGCGAGCGCAGCGAAGCTCCGCACCGCAAAGATCAAGAGCACAGCGACGATGGCAATGACCACGGTGCTGATGGCGGAGGCAATCATGACCTCAACGAGCGTCATCCCACCTTCCCGGTGGGGGCGACCATCCGCGATAGATGCTTTAAAGCGGTTCATCAGTTGCCGAAGACATAACGTTGCATCCCGGACCTAGCCACCAGCGTCTCATAGGTCCGCACGTGTGGGATGGAGTTGGCCCCGGCGGTGTTGGTCCACCGCAGAATGACGGAGACCAGCGCGAGGTTGGTACGATAAGAAACATTGACGCCGTTGAAAACGGACGTCGGCGGTGGCACAACCGTGATGCGGCCGTGATAGGCAATGCCGGCTCCAGTACCATTGGTCGCCGCAAGAGGATCATAGGCCTCGGTAAAGTTGGTCTGAAACCAAGCCGGCGAACCTTTGAAATTGAGCTGGTCCCAATTGTAGAGCCGCACCGTCTCCACCCGTTGCATCAAGATCTGCGTCGCCCGCAGGTTCTCACGGGTCCGCTGAATCACCCCGAAGCTGGCCGAGATCCCGGCATACAGCGACACGGTCATCACGCCGATGACCGCCACCGCCACCATGACCTCCACAAACGTGTAGGCCGCCGGCTCCCTCTCTGCGGTCTGTTTAATCAGCATGAACGATGTCCTAATACTTGACAGGCGCGACGCACTGCCATCCAGTGACCAAGAGCCTAAGCAGCCAGATGCGTCATTGCAATCCCAGGGAAACCCGGATTGCCATCCCCGGAAGTTGCTGACGCAGGAAGTGCGCCACCGGGTCTGCCGATTCCGTGTCTCTCCCGCCAAACCTCAATCTTGGCAAGACCCCGCGCCTGCGACATCATGGGCGCATGACTGAATTGAACCGCCCCACGGTCCCAAAGTGGCCATTTTTTCTAGGTGACGCCTGTTTGCTGGGGCTCGCGTGGTTCGTGCACTGGCAGGCCAAGTTGCCACTGGAGCCATTCGCGCTTTGGGCCATCTGCGTCTGCGTCGCCCTCGGGGCCGCTCTGGGCGTCCTCCCATTTGTTCTGGAACACCGCCTCCGCCTGAAGCTCGCTGAGACGGAGTCCCTCACCAGCGTGGTGGCCCAGGTCAAGAATCTCGAAGGGATCGCGGCCCAGATCCAATTCGCCACCAGCCAGTGGCAGACGGTGCAGGATCACTCGGCCAAAACCGTCACCGCCGCCACCGCAATCGGCGAGAAGATGGCCACAGAGGCCCGGGCGTTCGGCGAATTCATGCAAAAGGCGAACGACACCGAGAAGGCGAACCTCCGCCTCGAAGTGGACAAGCTTCGCCGCGGCGAAGCCGAATGGCTGCAAGTGGTCGTGCGCATGCTCGATCACACCTATGCGCTGCATCAAGCGGCCGTCCGCTCCGGCAAGGCCGCGCTTATCGAACAGCTCAGCCAATTCCAAGGGGCCCTCCGCGACGGTGCGCGTCGTGTGGGACTGACCCCCGTCGAAGCCCGGCCGGGAGAATCATTCGATTCCACCAAACATCAACTGCCCAACGACGAAAGACCCGCCGAGGGTGCAGTTGTTGGCAGCACGGTGGCGACCGGCTACACCTTGCGCGGCCAGCAAGTCCGTCCAATCCTGGTCACTTTGGTTTCAGCCGAATCACCCGCCGGGCCTGAAGCCCCACCAGCAGAGCCACAATCAAGCGGGCCGCGGGAACAAAACCTTCTGTAGCAACCCCTTTCAAACCTCCACGGTTTCGCCCGTTCGCAAGAAGTGCAGCCAGCAACGGCTCACCGGCTTGCGATAAATCCCCGCCAACGCCGAGGCATACAACCGCAGCTGCGGGCGATAACGCTGCGCTCGCGCGTCCAGTTCACCGCCTGGCACATCGTCCGTCTTGAAATCGAGCAACCAGACCTCTTGGTCCGTGAGCACCACCAAGTCGGCCACGCCCTGGACCACGACAAACTCTTGCGTTGCCGCGTCCACGGCCTTCAGCCCGATGATTTCAGCCACTTCGCGAAGCGAGAACCGGGCGGTGAAGGGAACCTCGCGCCGCAAACCGGCGGCATGCCTGGCAATTTGAACACCGATCTGGCTTCGCCAGAACCGCGCAACCGCACCCAGATCGATGGCTGCCGCCTCATCAGGCGTAAACACACCCCGCGCGACCGAAGCCGACAACTGCGCCCGGAGTTTCGCTTCATCGTCTGCTTGCGCCACATCCACGACCTCAAGAAAGCGATGATGCAGTGTACCAGCCTGAGCGGCGCCGCCCATGGGCACCGTGGCGGATGCGCGGCGCACCCTCGGGCCAGCCGTCCAATCACTGGCATCCTCATCCAGCCACCGCTCCGCGCGATGTCGCAACGCCGTCACGTTGGACTTGGCCGCCTCCTGCGTGGCCGCCGAGTGGGGATACTGCCACCGAATCCGCGTCCCGATCTGCTGACACTCCGACCCACTGCCAGCAGATATCCCGGCCGGTTCCACGGCACGAGCGGCGCCCGAGCCCTCCTGATCCGCCGCCCCCCCCCACTCTTTCGGATCCAGCACCAATCTCCAGCGCAGCAGGTCATTTGCGCCCCATCCTTCCCGCCAATCTTCGCCGCGAGTGACGGCCGGCAACCAGCGCAACAACCAATCCAGTGGCGAGCGCGCCGCCACAATCTCCCCGGCACCGATCACATGCCCGGGCTGGGATTCCCAAACGCTGTCCTTGCGAGCGGCCGTGCCCACCATAATCAGATGGTCCCGCGCCCGCGTTGCCGCCACATAAAGCAGCCGCAACTCCTCGGCGAGAGCCAAACGATGCTGCCGCCGCGACGCCAGCCAATGCGCCACCGTGGGATGTCGCTCCCCTGCTTGCGGCACGACCGCCTTCGCACACAACCCGAACTGCTCGTCGAGCAGCACGTCACGATGCAAATCCCCCAAGTTGAATTGGGTGCCGAGGCAGGCCACCACAACAACCGGGAACTCCAATCCCTTGCTCCGGTGGATGCTCATCAGCCGCACCGCATTCTGCGACGGAGCCGGGGCAGGCTCGACGTCCTGCTCCGCCGCCAGCAGTCCATCCACGAACCTCAAAAAGCGGGACACGCCCTGCCGCTGGAACGGATCGTATTCGCGCACCATGCGCACGAACTTGCGGACATTGGCGGCCCTTTCCGCGCCGCGTTCGCCGGCACCGATCAGCAACTCATACTGGGTATCGTTCAACGCCCGCTCGACGCACCCGGACAGCGCCGACTGCCGCGCCACCTCACGCCAGACGACGAACGCATCAAGAAATCTCCGCACCCTGCCGCGCAAATCAGCGACCGCCCCATCGGAGCTGTTGCCCAGCTCGTGCAAGGCGGCCCACAGGCGCCGTTGCCGGCTGCGAATCCGGAGCTCGGCGATGTCATCCAGCGTCAGCCCCACCAACGGCGACCGCAGCACCGCCAGCAAGGGGATGTCCTGCAGAGGATTGTCCAGGAGCCGCACGAGACTCAACAGATCCAGGATCTCCGTGCTCTCAAAGAATCCGCCGCGCGCCGCCTGCAACGGCACACCGCACTTGTGAAATTCCTTCGCGAACGCCTCGACCCGCCCGCTTGGTGAACGCAACAGCACCGCCATGTCGCGCCACTCGACCCGGCGCAGGCACTTGTGCTCCTTGTCCCAGATTTGTGTGCCGTTGCGGTGGAGTTCCTGCAAACGCAACGCCACCAGCCGGGCCTCACGTTCCACGGCGAGCAATTCGTCGCCCTCACCGTCCGCCGCCTGTTCCACCGCCTCCTTCGTGATCAGGTGGAACTCCACCCGCCGCTCGTCCTGAGCCAGCGATACAAACTCCGACGCGGATCGCCCGGCCACCAGGGACTCATAACCAACGCCACCCGCCTCACCCAGCATGAGCGAACCGAACAGGGCGTTCACAAACCCAATCACTTCCGGCGCACTGCGGAAATTGTCCGCCAGCAAAACGCGACGCCCTTCAGTCCCGCCTACCCAACGCGACTCATAACCCATGAACAACTCCGGCCGCGCCATGCGGAACCGGTAAATGCTCTGCTTCACATCGCCCACCAGAAAACGATTTGCCAGCATATCATCCACCGGCCTCTTCCCGTCGGAGGAATCGCGGGCAGGCTCTCCTTGCCGGCTCAACGCCCGCAGTATCGCATCTTGTGCCGCGTTGATATCCTGACACTCGTCCACAAAGACGCATTCCAACCGCGCCTGCCAGGTTCGCGCGACAGACGACAGCTCGCCCTGCTGGTCCCAGAGCAAACGAAGCGCGAACTGTTCAAGGTCTGAAAAATCAATCCCGCCGGCTTCGCGCTTCAAGGCAGCAAAACGCACCGCGAACTCCTGCGTCAGGTGCAGCAATGCCCGCAGCGGATGCCGAACGTTCTCCCAATCCGCCGCCAGCCCTTCGACGCCCGCCACCGACGCAAACTGGCTGGCCAGAAACGCCGCCTCCTCAAACATCTCCTTCACCGGTTCACGCAGCCGCGTCTTTTGTCTGCCAGGCCAGTCAACATCACAGCCCAAGATGTCCTCAAGCAATGGCCCAGCCTGCGCTAACTCAGCACTCCACAAATCACCAAGCGCCTCTTCGCATGGCCTCAAGTTGCCCGCTTCACGCGCCGCGTTTTGGACCACTGACAGCCACCGTCGCGCCCAAGCGTGCAACTCCATGAGCAGCCACTCACGCCACTGCACCGGCTCAGCCACCTCGAGAGCCGCGAGCTGGCGTGCGAACCAGTTCTCAGCAGACTCAAGACTCTGCGCATGACGATGCAGTTGCAGAATGAGTGACCTGATACGCCTGGGATCGCCGCCCCCGTAGCGCAAGATCAAGTCACGGACCACCACCGATCCACTCCCAGCGCCCTCGAAGTGCGGCTGCAACGTCGTCTCCAGCGCTTCTTCGATGAGCGGACGCACCTGTTGTTCGTCCAGCACCTTGACGGCGGGATCTATGGCCAGCAGGTGAAAGTTCTCCCGGATGAGTTGCAGGCAGAAACTATGCAGCGTGCAGATCTGCGCCGTCTCCAGCAACGCCACCTGTTCCTGCCACCACATGGCCTGGTCCGGATCTGCCGCGGCGGCTGGCTGAGCCAACCGTTCGTGCAAGCGATGTCGCATCTCCGCGGCGGCGGCTTCCGTGAACGTGACCATGAGGATGCCCTCGATTGAGCAGCCCTCGGAAAGCAACGCCACGCAACGCTCCACCAGCGTGCTGGTCTTACCTGTGCCGGCACCCGCCACCACGATGACATTGCCGCGCGCGGCGATCGCTTCCTGCTGTGCGGGCGTCATTGGCATATCAACCCTCCGCCTCCCTGCCCTTGAGCGAACGGAAGCTTGTAACCCAAGGATCGAACCGGCAGCCCGACCGATACGGACACAGATCGCATGCGGTTTGTTGCTTGTGCCGATACGGACTCACCACCGCCTCACCCCTGTAAATGCGCTCCCCGATCTGGCGGAGTCGCGCTTCAGCCGCTTCCACCAATTCCGGAAAATCAGGAGCAGGCAAGGCATCATTGCCACGCGCCGCCAAGGTTCCATCCCGCTTCAAGCTGTAACGAAATTGTTCACCCTTGGGCGCGCCCCGATCATCGAACCGTTGCAGCCAGGCGGCGTCGAAACGGCCGCGATGCTGGAACGAAGCACCGCTGCCAGCAACGCCAGAATCCGCCGGCTCTGCGCGAGTGGCTGTCGATTCCAGTTTGGGCCGAAGCGGAATGTAGAACACGCCTGCGGGCACCAGCTTGTGGGCGCCGAGAAATGTTTGCGCCTCCGGCATCTGGGAAAGCGCGGCAAGGTAGGAGAGCAACTGCAACTCCAGTCCCGCCTCAACCTTCATGAGGTCCATTTCGCGTGCGCTGGACTTGTAATCGCAGATCACCACGAGCGCCCGGCCATCCTCAAGGCGGCACATATCAATCCGATCAATCCGCCCGCGTAACTTCAGCGTGCGGCCGTCTGGCAACGCAATGCTCCATGCGGGCAACTTGGCATCGGGCAGACCAAAGCTGACTTCGACCTCGGCGGGATCAAATGCGTTGTGCCGCGCCCAATCCACCAGCGTGCCGACGAGCTGCGCCAAATTATCGAGCATGACCGATGCCTCGAACCGCCGCGATTCGTCGGCCTGCAAGAGGCCGTCCTCGAAGTTGCGGGCGCAATCCTCCCCGATCTCGCGCAGCCATTGCCGAGCCAGCGAGGGGGGCACTTCCCGCCAGCGCAGTTTCCCGGCCTGAACCCGCTCGTGAAATTTCTGCAACACCTCGTGCTGAAAGCTCCCGCGCTGCCGGGCGTCCACAACGAATTCATCGCGCTCCTCGATGCGCAGCCCGCGCGCGGCCATAAAACGAAACGGACATGCCGCAAAATCCTCCAACGCGCTGACGGAGGTTCTGAGTTCCCTGCCGTACAGCCGGTCCGCCGTGGCGGGATGAATCGCCGATGCTCCCACGGCCTGCATGCTTCGCTCCAAGCGCTCCCGGAATCCGACCGCTTCCGGCTCATGAGCTAACACGCCTAAATCAACTTCGCGCTGGCATGCCTGCGCCAGATGCCTCATCCATTCCTCGCGGTGAAGAGCCGCGCGCCAGTCGGGTTCGAGATACGTTTTCCGTTGCACGCCCGGCAGCGCGGCCTCAACCGCATCGATGAACGAAGACGGATTCAGCGGCTCCCCTTTTTCGTTTGCCTCCGCCCAGGCGACGACCAACTGCTCCCGCGCACGCGTGAACGCGATGTAACCAAAGTAACGTTCGTGCCCCAATTGACTGCGCGCCGATGTCCCCAAAGCGACGCCGTGCGCCTCCAGTTCAAGACGATCGGAGTCGGTCAGCAACACCGCCGGAGCGGGCGGTGCCGGAAAGATGCCTTCATTCACTCCCAGCACGAACACCTTCCGCAAATCAGGATTGCGCGACCGGTCCACGCTGCCGAGCAGCACCTGGTCCAGTGACGGAGGAATCACCCCGACCGTCATGCCCCCAAAGCCCGCCTCGACGATCGGCAGCCATTCGCGCAAGGGCAGCTCCACGCCAGCAAAAGCTCGCTCCAAATTGGCAACCCAGTCGCTCAATTGGCCCCACACCGTCGCGTGCGCCCCACTGCCAACTCCAAGCTGCTGCGCAGACTCGTTCCACCGTTCCAGCGTTCGTTCCACCTCCAGGCCGCGCCACAATCCGCCAATCGCGTCAGCCAGAGCGGCTCCATCCGGTTTGAACTGGGCAGCGCTTATGATTTCGGCAAAGGCAGCGAAGGGTTGGATGACGCGTTGTCGCAACGTCTCCAAACGTTGCGCGAGCGACTCTTCGCCCGTCAAAGAAAATGGCTCGCGCCACACGCGCCCTTCCCAGCCACGCTTCAACGCCTCGTTCTCAAGCTCGTCCACCTCGGCATCTTGCACACCCGCCAACCCAGATTTGAGCGCGCCGAACCAGTCGTCATGCCGCCAGTCAAACGCCACGGTGCGCAAGGCGTAGCGTGTCAATTCAGCCAGCGGGTGATGCGCCACGGGCTCGCGTCGGTCGAGGAAGAACGGGATATCATAGCGCCGCAACGTCCGCCGCAGCACGTCATGATAGCCATCCAGAGAGCGAACCAGTATGGCGCAATCTCGGTAGCGTCCGCCAGCCATCACGTGTTGACGGATCTCCCGCGCCGCGAAAGTCGCTTCCGCCTCGGCATTGGGACAGGCCACGAGGCGGACGGCGGCGGCGGCGGCACTTCCGTCCGGCTGGTCAACTTGCGGACGAGGCTGTCCGCGCTCCGGGCCGGCAACCCAGGCGCGTTCCAGAACGGAAAGCGCAGGCGCAGCGGCAAACCGGCTGCGGTTGACATCTCGGGCCAGCAATTCCACCGGCGGCATGGCCCCAAGCGATTTTGAAACCGCGGCGCGGCAGTGCAGAAACGTCCGCCCCACCACGGTCCACGGCGACAACCAGCGCGTTTCTTCGCGCGGCTCGCCATCCAGACAGAATGCCAGCGTGGCGCGCCCGCAGTGCGGCACCAAAGCCGCGAGCAACTCCACTTCCTGCGGCGTCATCTCGGCAAAGCCATCGAGCCATAGTCCCGCAATGGGAATCCGCACGCCGCCGGCCGTTTGTTCACGCAGGACATGCGCCGCCAAGTCCAGCAGCCGCGACGCATCCTCCAGCGGGATCCCCTCGGCCCGACGGGACGCCAGCCAATCGTCGTAGCGCTCCAGGAGCAAGGCAAGATCGTGCAACTTGTCCGGCAACTGTCCCTCCCCTTGAAGCCTGGCGCCCACGGACTGCAGCACCGCCGTCGTGACGCGGCCGCACTGTAATTCGCGCAACAGGCTGCTGAGCTGGTTGGCGAATCCGGTCAGCCGCGCGGCGGCCCGAAAGACTCTCAGCTCGGCATGGTGCCGCGCCAGCAAGGCTCGCAGCACCATGATCCGGCCCTCTTCCGTGAGCGTGTCCGGCAGGGATCGGCCGGACTGGGCCAGGACATAAGCGGCGAGACGTTCGAAGGAGAGGATCTGAAGGCGCGTGTACCCCGTCAGGGACGGGCCCAAGCTGGCTGAAGCGTTTCCAAGCAGCTGCCGTTCGATTTGAAACGTAGCCTGTTTGGGCGCCAGAAAAATGAGGGGCGGACCGTCAGCGGCAAGCCGCAGTTCAGCGTGCAACTCCTCGATGCAGCGGAAACTTTTTCCACTGCCCGCGGGACCAAGGAGGAATCGTGCCTGCACGCGGAAGTTTCTCCTGAAAGCGGGCGCGCGCCAAGGACATTGCTGCCAACGAGGTTTAACCCGCCATCCCGGCTCGGTCCTCGAAATCAATCCGGCCCGTCGCCAGTTCTTTTGTCCGAAGGACGAAAGCGCTCGACCACCAGCCAGCCGACCACCACGGCGGCGAGCGCGACGGGAACCGCCCAGAACAGGCTGTAAAGCGTCACCCCGGCCAGGAAAGCAATCACCGAGGGCATGACCTGCGGCAGCTTCGCGCCCTGCATGGCGGCCATCAACAGGCGAATGCAGCTGGCTGCAGCCACGGCAACGCCTATGGCGCCGGCGGTCCAATTCAGCGCCGCAATCCAGCGCGCGCGGTCGGCGTTGAAAACGCTGCTGTTGCGGTCAGCCACCAGTGAAAGCACGAACAATCCCACCAGGATCAGAATGACGTAACGAATTTTCATGCGGTCGATCAATGCGGGGCGCAGCGTAAACATCCGACCGCGCCCCGGCCAATGCTTTTGCAGCTGAAACAGGTGGGGATATCAGACGTCCACGGTTTTGCCCGGCTTGGGCTGGATGACTTTCATCTTGGGATGGCGGGCGTGAATCTGTTGTTCCATCCACTTGCGCGAAGCCTCGTCGCCATGGGTGAGCAACACCACACGCGGCTCCACCTGGCTGACGAAATCCAGCAAGTCCGCGCGATTGGCGTGGGCGGTGAGGTCGAACTCGCCAATCTCGCATTTACGCTCCAGCTCCCCTGCCCCGGCGCTGAAAATGAATTTCTGTCCGGGCTTGGCGGCCTTGAGCCGGCCGCCGGGCGTCTCCGGATCCGCGTAGCCGACGAAGAAGATAGCCTGCTTGGGATCGCCCATCATACGCGCGGCCAGATCGTGAGCCGCGGTGTTCTCATTCATCATGCCGGAGGTGATGACGAAGATGCGCCCCGCACCGGAGAGTTTCATTTTCGCAATCTGGTCCGGACTCGCCACGATGAGTTCCAGCGCCTCGTGCAGAGCGAGGTTGCTATGCTGGCGATGGGTGCGGTGGGCTTGAAGGTCGTAAATCTCAGTGAACACGCGGCCAAGGCCGCCGATGTAAACGGGTTGCCGCTTGATCTTGCCCTGCCGCATGAGCAGCGCGAGAAGGGTCAGGATTTCCTGGGTGCGTCCCAGCGCAAAGGCGGGGATCAACACGCTCCCCTTACGCTTGAGAACGCGTTGGATGGACTCCGCGAGCCGGTCGACCTCCTTTTCGCGGGTGAAGCCCCTGGGCACAGCGCGGTTGCCGCGCGTGCATTCCATGACGAGCACATCGGCGCGCACGTCCTCGAAACGGGCGGCCCGAAGAATCGTCTGGTCATGGAAACAAACGTCGCCGGTGTAAAACAGCGTTTCTTTTTTGCCCCGCACCATGACCCCGGCGGAACCGAGCGTGTGACCTGCGTCGAGAAACTCCAGCGTCGGCGAAGGGGCGCCGGCGCGGGCTTTATGAAACGCCGCCCACTCAATCTCGCGATTGTAGCGGAACCCCTGAAACAGCGGCGCCATCTCCTCGACTTCGCGATGCGAGTAGAGCGGATAGTCGCGAACGCCGCGCTCTTCCTTCTCACGGATCATCACGTTGACCGAGTTGTGCAACACGCGCTCGACGATGAAGTAGCTGAGTTCGGTCATCAGCACGTGGGCGTTGGGAAAGCGATTGATGGCGACCGGCAAAGAGCCCACGTGATCAAGATGGCAGTGGGTGATGGCGATGGCGTCCACTTCCTGTCCTGCGACGTTGTCGTAGAGCGGCAGGCTGTCCTGGCCATCGTAACGCGGGTGCGTGCCAGCATCGAGCAACAGACGGTGGCCGTCCATTTCCACCAGCCATGAACTGGCACCGATGTTGGAATCGGGATTGAGATTGGTTATTCGCATATAAGAAATGGAGGATGGCGTCTGGGATTTTGGGTCTGGGAGATCACGGGCCAGTGATGGCCTGCCTGAGACACCTTTGCATGACGGCCTGCGACAGCGATTGGGCATCAGGGTAACGGCTCGTCCCGGCGGGCAGATCGAAATCCTTTGGGGCCGGCCGCTCGAAGCGGATCCGGGAAAACTGCATCACGAGCGTGTCCGTGCCGTCCACCGTTTGAATGCGCAACGGAAACTCCTGCAGATCTGCAGCGTGCCAGACCAGCGCCTCATGGGGCAGGCCATCGGGTTCGGTGACGGTCACGCGGCTCTTCACGCACGGATGACCATCAATCGTTTCACGCGCGAGCGGTTCGCGACGAATCTGAGCGGGCTTCTTCAACGCCGCGACATCCTCCGCTTCGAGCGGCGCGACGAGGCACGACTGAAACGCAGGATAGAGCAGATAGGTTTCCTGCCTATCCGGCCGAACCAGCGTAACGACCTTTTCCATGCCCACACTCCTGGCAGCCGTGGCCGCGAGGGCCGGCAAATCCCTCGACTTCATTTTGGTGATGTCGAGTTCCCCGCGCATCTTGCCGTCCAGCAAGGCGAACTGCATCGGGGCATCAAGAGTTTCCTTCCCCTGCCCGTCTGTCATGCGAATGCGCAACCGCGCGGTGAAGGCCTGGTGGTCACCCAACAACCGCACGAGCGCGGCGTTGAGGCCCGGCGAGAGCCCGGCGGTGTATCCCTGAGCCTGCGAACGGGGCCCGCCAAACAGCGCGAGCAGGCCGCCCACGCACAGGGCGAGTGGGAATAATGAGCGGGAGCAATGCTTCACACCCCGAAAATAGGGCTGGAATGGGATTCCGCCAGTGAAATGTCCCGCGTCATTGCATGGTCTGCGAACGGAGCGCACGGGTCAGTTCGTCTTCCTTGGCGAGGTCTTCCAGGCGGCGGTTGCAAATCTCGAGGTAGTTCTGAGCGATGGGGTTGTTCTTCCATTGCAACCGCATCGAGCGTTCGAAGTAGGACCGGGCGGCGGCGTATTGGCCCGCTTGCACGTAATGCCAGCCTACGTGCGCGACGGTGTAATAGCCGTTGGGGTCCAACTCCTCGGCACGCAGCACCAACGGCCTGGCTTCATCGTGGCGCCCAAGCCAGTCGAGGCATAGGCCCTGCCACAAGAAACTGTAGGCGTCATGCGGGTTCAGCTTGACGGCGCGACCGAACCACTCCACCCCGCGTTCCGCCAGTTCGGCGTAGTTGTCGGCGCCTTCCCAGCTTTGCACCCGGTAACATTCGCCGATTTGAAAAGCGGTCTCGAAATTCATGGGCTCGGCGGCAAAAGCCTTTTTCAGCGCCTCGGCACGCGGCGCGGAATAGGCGGCGGCCCTTTCCGCCTGCACCAGCGCCACATATTCATGCGCCCGACGCTGGCCGGCAAAGGACAACGCAGCCAGGGCCGCAGCCAACAGAAACGAGACCAGCACGGTCACAGGCCGGGAGGCGTTGAACCAGTATCGATCGGTCGCAAAACGCAGATGACTGGAGAGCAGTGCCATCAAACTTACCGCGAGGATGGCGTTGGCGGGGATGTGCATGTTGAAATCCACCACGGAGTGGATGGCCAAGGCCAACAACCCGAAGGTACCGCCCAGCATGAAGGCAAAACGATTGCTGCGCCGACTGCCGAGATCAGGCGCGGCACCACCCGCGTGACGCCAGGACTTACGCACCCCAAGGAACAGAAGAAAAAGGGCAAGCGAGACCAATCCGCAGCCGAGGAGGCCCCAGTCCACGAGCGTATTGAGGTAATCGTTGTGGGCGCGGTCCGGGCGCAACTGGATCTCCTGGGGGCGCACGCTCCGGAAACGGTAGTCGAAGTGGCCGGGGCCAACGCCCATGAGCTTTTCTTGCGACCACAGCTCCAACGCGGGTCGCCAGAGCAGATAACGCGAGTATTCCTGATCGGCGGCTTCGCGCAGCGCGCTTTCGGCCCGTTGCTGAATCTTGATGAACTTCGGCGCCACGAACGCCCCCCCCAGAACGAGCACAGCCAACAACACCGCGCCGACCATCCGGTAACCTCGGTGGAAGACCAGGACCAACACGAACAGCAGCAAGGCTCCCCCGGTGGCCAGCCAGCCGCCGCGTGAGAGGCTGACCCCGATGCCAACCAGGATCACGCACGCCGAGTAACCGAGCAGAACCCGAATCAAGGGCTTCATCCGACCGGCGATGGTGTAAGCCATGGCCAGCGGCAACAGCATTTCCAGGAAGCCGGCGAGGTGATTGGGGTTGATGTAGGTGCCCGTGCCGCGGCCGCGGTAGAACGGGTTTTCGAAGTGCCAGACGCGGTGATCTCCGGAGAAATATTGATAACACGCGTAAAAGGAGATTCCCGCGGCCAGAAAGACCAGCGTGTAGCCAAGGAGATTGATGGTCCCCTGGCTGCGCAGGTTGTTCACCATCAAGAAAAACACCGAGGCATACACCAGCACCCGGATGACCTCCAAACGGGCGACGTATTCAATGTCGGCCAGGAAGTATTGAACGACGGCGTAACCTGTAAAGGCGAGCACCACCCAGCCCAGCGGCGGCATGAGGAATTGCGGACGCGGCTTCAACCAAAGGCGCACCAGCCACAAGGACAAGGCCGCGACCGTCAGGCCCTGGACCACCAAAAACTCCAATATGCGAACGGCCCCGGTCGCCAGCGGGCCGAACACCAAAATCCCGAGCACGAGGGCAACGATGCCGCGTTCACACCACGTGTCCAATCGTTCACGATCCATTGGCGGAAAGTTTAGGCGGCACCCGGCGTGCGGTCACGAGAATTGAGCGGGCCGATGCTTGAACTGAGACCTTGGGACCCGCTAGGCTGGCGTGTGCAACTGGACAAAAACTCGCGCATTTATGTGGCCGGCCATCGCGGGCTGGTCGGCAGCGCCCTGTGGCGAGCGTTACAGGCGGAGGGATTCAACCATCTCATCGGGCGGACCCATGCCGAACTGGATTTGCTGGACGCCAAGGCAGTTGCGGAATTCTACGCCACCGTGCGGCCGGAGTTTGTCTTCGTGGCGGCGGCCAAAGTGGGCGGCATTCTGGCGAACAACAATCATCCAGCGCAGTTCCTGTTCGAGAACCTGCAGATCCAGAACAACCTCATCCACGGGGCGAATGTGGCGGGTGTGCAGAAGCTATTGTTCCTCGGCAGCAGTTGCATCTACCCCAAACACGCGCCGCAGCCGCTCAAGGAAGAATACCTGCTGAGCGGGCCGCTGGAGGCGACCAACGAGTGGTATGCCGTGGCGAAAATCGCGGGCATCAAAATGTGCCAGGCCTACCGACGACAATACGGGTGCGACTTCATCAGCGCCATGCCCACCAACATGTACGGGCCGAATGACAACTACGACCTGCAGAACTCGCACGTGCTGCCCGCGCTGATCCGAAAATTCCACGAGGCCAAGGTTTCAGGCAAAGCGGAAGTCGTTTGCTGGGGCACGGGCGCGCCGTTGCGGGAATTCCTCTACGCCGACGACCTCGCCCGCGCCTGCGTGTTCCTGATGCGGAACTATTCTGACGAGCAATTCATCAACGTCGGCTTTGGCAGCGATGTCGCGATCAAGGAACTGGCCGAACAAGTGAAGCACGCCGTCGGCTTCACGGGCAAGATCGTGTGGGACACCTCGAAGCCCGACGGGACCCCGCGCAAGTTGATGGACAGTTCGCGGCTGCTGGCACTGGGCTGGAGGCCGCAGGTCAGCCTTGAGCAAGGCATCCGCCTGGCCTACGAGGATTTTCTGAAGCGGTTCGGCAAACAGCCTCCGCGATAGCCTGCTCGCGCCAGCCTAGCCTTTCTGGATCAGCCCCGCATCTGGATTTCTCCGGCGCGATGTTTGCGGAGCAATTCAACATCCGCATCCACCATCAGACGGGCGAGGTCGGCGAATTTCGTCTTCGGTTCCCAGCCGAGCTTTTTCCTGGCCTTGGAGTAGTCGCCGATGAGCAATTCGACCTCTGCCGGACGGAAATAACGCGGGTCAATCTCCACGAACTTTTTCCAGTCCAACCCAACGTGTTCGAAGGCCACATCCAAGAATTCGCGGATGGAGTGAGTTTCGTTGGTGGCGATGACGTAATCGTCGGGCTGATCCTGCTGCAACATCAGCCACATCGCCTCGACGTATTCCTTGGCGTAACCCCAGTCGCGCTTGGCGTCGAGGTTGCCGAGGAAGAGCTTGTTCTGCAACCCGGCTTTGATGTGCGCCACCGCGCGGGTGATCTTGCGCGTCACAAACGTTTCGCCGCGCCGGGGCGATTCGTGGTTGAACAGGATGCCGTTGCTGGCGTGGAGCCCGTAGGACTCACGGTAGTTCACCGTGATCCAGTAGGAATAGACCTTGGCTGCGCCATAGGGGCTGCGCGGGTAAAAGGGGGTGGTCTCCTTCTGCGGCACTTCCTGAACCAAACCATACATCTCGGACGAGGACGCCTGATAAAACCGCGGCTTGATGCCCGTTTCGCGAATGGCCTCCAGCAGACGGACCGTGCCGGTGCCGGTGATATCGGCCGTATATTCCGGCGCATCAAAGCTGACACGCACATGGCTTTGGGCGGCGAGATTGTAAACTTCCTCCGGCTGAATCTTGCCAATCAGCCGCGCAAGTGCGCTGGCATCGGAAAGGTCGCCGTAATGCAGGGTGAGGTGCCGCTTGTCCACGTGCGGATCCTGGTAAATCGAATCAAGGCGGGCCGTATTGAACGAACTCGCGCGCCGAATGATGCCATGGACCTCGTAACCCTTGGCCAGAAGCAGTTCCGCAAGGTAGGAACCGTCCTGACCAGTTATACCTGTAATCAACGCTTTCTTTGCCATAATCGGGGGCCGAAGTGTGCCAGACGTTGGGTTTACGGCAAGCTCACAGCGATTTATCGATTATCCCCTTCCGCAGGTGTCGCAAACCCTCTATGTTCCGCGCCCGCGTCGCCGTGACGGCACGCCACCCTGTTTACAATGAACTCGACACCGACTGTCCTATTACGTCCCGGCGAAGGTGACCGCGTCGTGGCCGGCCATCCCTGGATTTACCAGGGTTCCATCCAACGCATCACCGCTCCGCCCACCGATGGCGAGCTGGTTCAAGTGAAGGACCACCGCCAGCGACTGCTCGGAGTGGGCTTCTACAACTCCAAGTCCAAGATCAATGTCCGCCTCATCGCGCCGGATCGAGTCGAAGTGAATGCCGCGTTCTTTGAGGAGCGCATCCGCGCCGCGCTCATCGTCCGCCAGCGGCACATGCCGAACGCCACTTCGTTCCGCGTGGTGAATGCGGAAAGCGATCTCCTTTCCGGCCTCATCGTGGACAAATACGAAGACGTGCTCGTGCTGCAAACGTCCGCGCTCGGCATGGACAAACACAAGGACACCATCGTCCAGGTGCTGCAAAAGATTTTCTCACCCCGCGCCATCCTTGAGCGGAACGAACTCGCGTCGCGCAAGTTTGAGGGGCTACCCGACGCCAATGGCGTCCTGGCTGGCCAGCACGACGGCCCCATGACCATCAAGCTGAACGGGCTTTCGTTTGAAGTGGACCTGCGCGAGGGCCACAAGACGGGCATGTATCTGGATCAGCAGGCGAATTATCAAGCGGTTGCCGCCTTTGCCAAGGGTGCGAATGTGCTGGACTGCTTCAGCTTCCTCGGGGGCTTCGGCCTCCACGCCGCCAAGGCCGGGGCGGCGCAGGTGTTGATGCTCGACCAAAGTGAGGAGGCCATCGCCGCGGCCAAGCGCAATGCCGAGGCCAACGGGGTGGCGGGCGTCTGCCAGTTCGAGGCCACCAACGTCTTCGACTGGTTCAAGGCGAACACCAAGGTGGCGCCGCATGAGCGCGTCATTCCCCGCTACGACTTGATCGTCCTTGATCCACCATCCTTCACGCGCAATCGATCGACGGTCCCGGATGCGTTGCGCGGCTACAAGGAATTGCACTTGCGTGCGCTGAAGCTGCTGAAGCCGGGTGGCGTGATGGCGACCTTCTGCTGCTCACATCATGTGGATGCCGGGCTGTTCCAAGACACCGTGCTGGCGGCGGCGTATGACCAGCGGCGGGTGTTGCGCCGCGTGGCGACCTACGCCCAATCGCCGGACCACCCCATCCTGCCTTCGATTCCGGAGACGGAGTATTTGAAAGGGTTTGCGTTTGAGCTGGTGCGCTGAGGGAACGGAGTGTTGGGGTGATGATGCGGTGATTCGCATCACCCCAGTGTTCCAGCGCCCCATTACTCCAGCAACGTCCGCTGCCAGCCCATCAATTCTTCCTGCGCCGCGTCCCAGTTGCGGGCGAGTTCCCACAAGACCGACCGGCTGGCGATGAGCGTGGGGTCGAGATCGAGTTCCTTCGCGCGTTGATCACGGCGTCGCTCCAACTGGAAGCAGCGCTTCTTTTCGGCTTCGGAGGGACGACGGCTCTTGCGCTCAGGCACCCGCGGCAGCTTATCGGGGGCGACATTTCTGCCCACCTCAATGGCCTCAGCCAGTCCGCGGCGGCGGCGGTCGGAAAGATGGCGCGGGAAGATCGATTCCACTGGCACACCGTTCACAGCCGCAGCGGCGATCTCGACGAGCTTCTCGTGCGCCAGGATAAAGAAGGGCGGTTTGCCCGCAGCCCTCGCTTCGCTCTCACGCCAGTGCCAGATTTCCCGCAAAACGGCCAACGCCTCTGGCCCGAGCCAAGAGCAGCCTTTGACACGCCAGATGGCCTCCGAGTCCGCTTCGACCACCGTGGTGGCGTCCTTGATGAGCTGCGCGCACCACTCCTGATGCCAGTTCAAACGGCCCTTGGCCTGTAAATCTGAAGTGAGCTTGTCCACCAGCGGCTTGAGATGTCGGACGTCGTCCCGGGCGTAGCGCTCCATTTTGGCGGTGAGCGGGCGCAGTGCCCAGTTGGCCTTTTGGGAGGATTTTTCCAATTTGATGCCGAGGTATTGCTCAACCAAGTTGCCCAGCCCAAATGATTTAACCCCAAGCAGTCGGGCCGCGAGCATGGTGTCAAAGATGGCTCCCGGCACGAAGCGGTGGTGTTTTTGGAGCAGCCGCAAGTCGTAATCCGCCGCGTGCATGAGAATCCGGTGACCGGACAACGCATCAAACAACGGTCCCAACTCCATGCGGGGCGCGAGCGGGTCCACCAGTTCGTCGCCAGCGGCCGTGCAGAACTGCATCAAACACAAGCGCTCCGGGTAGGCATGCAGGCTGTCCGCCTCGGTATCGAGGGCGATCCATTCGGCCGCTTGTACAACGGGAACGAACTGGCTGAGTTTGACGGCGTCGTTAATCACTGGACGTGCGCCCATGAAACCGGGATTGGGCGCGGGAGAAAAGTCTTTATCGCAAATCCCTGAATCTTGCGGGGAACTACGGGCACCGGTTAGCCTGAGGCATGAACCTCGCCGTCGCTTTTTCCAACTCCGTCCTGCGCTCCCCCGGAAAACAGGCCATTTTATGGGGAGACAGTGCGATTTCCCACGCGGAAGTGAGCGAGACCGCAGGGAATCTGGCGATGGCTTTGGAGGCTGATTTCGGCGTCCAAGCCGGCGATCGCGTTGGCATCTCGCTGAAGAACTGCCCGGAATTTGTGCCGGCTGTGTTCGGGATCCTGCGCATCGGCGCGGTGGTGGTGCCCATCAATAATTTCCTGAAGCCGGATGAAATCAGCTTCATACTGAACGACTGCGGCATTGATGTTTTGATCACGGACACTGAACTGGCGGCGAATGAGCCGGCGCTTCGCGCAAGGCGCCCCAGCCTGCGGGTGCTCAAGCTAGAGGGCTGGCCGGCCTCAGCCGCCGGAGCGATTCCTCCGGCAACGTCGCAAGCAACGGAACACGACCTTGCGGTGATCATCTACACCTCGGGCACGACGGGCCACCCCAAGGGCGCAATGCTCTCGCACGGGAACCTGCTGCACAACGTGGAGAGTTGCCGGAAAGTATTGGAGGCAACCGGGGAAGATCGGTTCGTGGTCATGCTCCCCCTGTTCCACACTTATATGATGACGGTGGGCCTGATGCTGCCGATGCTGACCGGCGGGAGCATGATTTTGGTTCGCTCGATCCATCCCGTGAAGAATCTTCTGCAAGAAATCCACACGCATCACGGAACCATTCTGCCGGCGATTCCCCAGTTTTACCGCAGCCTGACGCAGGCCACGGTGGCGCCCGGTCTGCCATTGCGGATCTGCTTGAGCGGGGCAGCCCCGTTGCCCCGGCAAATCCTGGAAGAGTTCGAGGCAAAGTTTGGGATTCCGCTGATCGAGGGCTACGGATTGAGCGAGGCCAGCCCGGTGGTGTGCAAAAATCCGCTGCGCGGCACCCGCAAGCCGGGCTCCGTTGGCCCCCCGATACCCGACGTGGAAGTCAGTATTCAGGACGAATCAGGGAAAGTTCTTGGTCCAGGCGAAACCGGCGAGTTGTGCGTGCGCGGCGGCAACGTGATGCAGGGCTACTGGAACAACCCTGAAGAAACCGCCAAGGTCATGCGTCATGGCTGGCTCCTCACCGGGGACATCGGGCATCGCGACGAAGACGGCTATTTCTACATCACCGACCGCAAGAAGGACATGTTGCTGGTCAACGGCATCAACGTCTATCCGCGCGAAATCGAGGAGGTGCTTTACCAGTTCCCAGGCGTCCGGGAAGCCGCGGTCATCGGCATCCCAGATGCACGGAGAGGCGAACAGCCCGTGGCATTTGTGGCGCCGATGGAAGGCGCAACCCTGGATGAAAAGAGCATGCTCCTATTCCTGCGCGCCAGACTGGCTGACTACAAGGTGCCCAAGCGAATTGAAGCCCTCCCCGCCCTGCCCCGCAATACAACCGGGAAAATCTTGAAGGCCGCCTTACGTGACATGAGGAGGCCGTCTACCGATTAGTTTGAGCCCCCTGACGGGTCTTTAGACGTGTGATATATCAGTCTTGCAAGCATCTATCATCCAGAGTTTTGCATGGCAAAAAGCCTTGTCGGGCGGGCTTTACGGGTTGCGCCGGGGGTGTTTGAACGATAAGATTTGCACCTGTTCACCGGGTGCATGAGGCCCCCGTGGGCAGACTATCAATGGCCGAAGGATATTGCGTTAAGTGTAAAGCCAAGAAGGAGATCGCCGAGGCGGTCGAGGAAACCATGAAAAACGGCCGTAAAGCGATCAAGGGCAAGTGCCCGACCTGCGGCACCGTGATGTTCAAGATTTTGGGCGGCAAGGCCACGCCCCCTTCCCCACCGTCCGCTCCGCCGCAGCCACCCGCTGCCTGACATGACGAAGCAACTCGCATACGTCATTGTCACCCCCCATTCCCTGCTTAAATCCCGAACTGGTGGCATCATCAGCCGCCTGATCGCGAGGACGGGGCTCGATTTGGTGGGAGCCAGGATGTTCGCACCCAGCAGCGAACTGGCCGGGCAATTCGCCCAAGCGACGGCCGCCTCCAGCGACCCGGGAGACCGGCGCATCCAGGCGATGATCCACGACTACATCCTGAACAACGTCGGGCCCGACAGGAAGACCGGGCATCGCCGCCGGGCCATGATGCTCCTGTTCAAGGGTGAGGAAGCCATTCGGAAGATCCTTTCCGTGGCCGGGCACATCACCCCGGGCCGCTCCGGAGGCGAAACCATCCGCGACACGTTTGGTGATTTGATCATCGGTGAGGACGGAGAGGTTAAACACTTTGAGCCGGCCGTGCTCGTCGCGCCCAATTCCTTGGATGCCGAAGTTAAACTAAAGCTTTGGGCGCGCTATTCCGACAGTGACGGCGGCGTGTTGGAGAACGTCGTTTCCTACCCGGCGGAGCATCGGCCACAGCGAACCTTGGTGCTCATCAAGCCCGAGAACTTCCGTTTCCCGACGGGGCGTCCGGGCAACATGATCGATTTCTTCTCGCGCACCGGCCTGTTCATCGTGGCCATCAAGGTGCATCGGATGAGCGTGGCCCAAGCCATGGAGTTTTACGGACCCGTGCTGGAGGTGTTGAAAACCAAGCTGGTTGATTCCGTCGCTGCCCGGGCCAAGCCGCATTTGGAAAAGGAATTCGGCTTCACCCTGTCCGCCGAGATGGAATCGAAGCTGGGCCAGTTGTTGTGCCCGGTGTTCGGCGAGCATCACTTCGGCAACATCGTCCGCTTCATGGCGGGACGTTCGCCCGCCGAATGTCCGCCCGAGCAGCGTGAGCAGCCCGGTTCGGAGAAGTGCATCGCCATCGTTTACGAGGGCATCGAATCCGTGCGCAAAATCCGGGAGGTGCTTGGCCCCACCGATCCCTCGAAAGCGCCGCCGGGCTCCATCCGCCGTGAATTCGGCTCCAGCATGATGGTCAACGCCGCGCACGCGAGCGATTCGCCCGAGAACGCCCAACGCGAAATGGGCATCATCAAGATCGGCGAAAACAACTTCCGCCAGGTGGTGCAGGAGTTTTACGGCTCAGCCTAAGGAGACCAGCAGATAAACTCCGGCCGCCCCAGGCGGCCGAGCAGCCGTTCATCAGCGGCGGGAAACTCATAGTCGGCAAGTTGTTGGCGAGTCACCCAACGCACAGCCGCGCAACCAATCGCCACCGGCTCATCTGCCAGCCAGCGGCAGCGAAAGAATTCCAGGTGAACTGATTTATCCGGGTAATGGTGCGTGATGGCTTCGACGCGTTCGAGGACTTCCACATCGCAGCCGAGTTCCTCGCGGAGTTCGCGTTTCAGACATTCAGGAAAGGTTTCGCCCGGTTCACGTTTGCCGCCGGGGAATTCCCACAGACCGCCCAGATGCGAGTCAGCATAACGCTGGGCGATCAGAAGTTTGCCGTCGCGGAAGATGAGACCAGCGGCGACCTCAATGACGTTTTGGGTTTCGCGTTGTAGGTTTCGGGTTGATGACACTCGTTCGCTCATCGCAGCTCGAAACTCAAAACAAGAAACTACCTTCCGACGCTCTTGTAGATCCAGCCGAGCTTTTCCATCTCCTCGGGGTCGAAAAGATTTCGCCCGTCGAACATGATGGGATGGGTCAAGGCCTTGCGGGCGCGCTCCAAATCGAGCTTCTTGAATTCATCCCACTCGGTGGCTACCACCAACGCGTCACAGCCCTCGGCAACGGCATTCATATCCTCGACGTATTCCACGTTCTTGAGGAGCGACTTCGCCTTGTCCATGCCTTTCGGATCGTGAACACGCAGGCTGGCACCTTCCTTTTGCAGGCGCTGGCACAGCTCAATTGCGGGCGACATGCGGACGTCGTCCGTGTTCTGTTTGAAGGCAAGACCCAGCACGCCGATCTTTTTGTCCTTCAACACCCAAAGCGTGTCGGTGATCTTCTTCAAGAACCGCTCCATCTGCTGGGCGTTGATCTTCTGGACCTCTTTCAGCAAACCGAAGTTGTAACCGAGACTTTGTGAGATCGCGATGAAGGCGCTGAGATCTTTGGGGAAGCAACTGCCACCGAAACCGATGCCGGCGTTGAGGAAGCGGCGACCGATGCGCTCGTCCATGCCCATGCCGTTGGCGACCTCCTGCACATTGGCGCCGGTCGCCTCGCAGATCACGGAGACGGCGTTGATGTAGGAAATCTTCAGCGCAAGGAAGGAATTCGCCGCGTGCTTGATCAGCTCCGCCGAGTTGATGTCGGTGACGATGATGGGCGCTTTGAAAGGCTCATAAACCGCCTTCATCGAGGCCACCGGCCGTTGCGACCCCACGCCGATGACAACGCGGTCCGGCTTCATCAGATCATCGACGGCGAAGCCTTCGCGGAGAAACTCCGGGTTGCTGACCACGTCGAATTCTACCCTGGCCTTGCAATAGCGCTTGATCGTCTCGGCCACCTTCTCACCGGTCTTCACCGGAACGGTGCTCTTGTCCACCACGATCTTGTAGCCCGTCATCGCCCCGGCAATGTCACGGGCGACGCGCTCAATGAAACTCAAGTCAACACCGCCATCAGGCAGCGGGGGCGTAGGCACCGCGATGAAGATGACATCCGACTTCTGGACGCCCTCCGCCGTGCTGCTGGTGAAGTTCAGACGACCCGCCGACACGTTGCGCTTCACCATCTCCTCGAGGCCCGGCTCGTAAATCGGGATCCCCCCACCCTGCAGCATCTTCACCTTCGCCTCGTCATTGTCCACACAGATGACGGTGTGGCCGACCTCGGCAAAGCAGGTGCCGGTGACCAGCCCCACGTAACCCGTTCCGATGATCGTCAACTTCATAGCGCAATATCTGAAGCAACCAGTTCTCCTCGAGGATGCGTAAGCGGGGAATTTAAGATGCGGGGGTGACAGCCATCGGCGCTGGCGCAGGCGTGGTAGCTCCTGGACGAAGCGAGGGATTCTTCTGGAACATCTCGGTCAGACGCGCAATCGCCTCGGCTCCATACGTGCTCTGGCTGTCCTGCGTGAGCGTCATGTAAATGTCCCGTGCCGACTCCATCTTACCCTGCGCCTCATACAGAGACGCCAGATTGAACTTAGCCGATGTGATGGTGTTTGCATTCGGGAAGCGATCAACCACCTCTTTGAACGCAGCGGCTGCCTCCGCCGCCTTACCTTGAGCATCCAAGCAGACGGCAATACCAAGCTTGGCTTGGGGCAACAACGCATGGCCTTCATACCCGCCGACGAAACGCTGAAACAACGCTTCCGCTTCGGGAACCTTCCCATCCGCAAAGGCCTGTGCACCGGCCATGAGCAATGCGCGGGCCGCCGCATCAGTTCCATCGTATTCGGTGGCCAGTTGCGTCAAGGACTCGACACTCAAACTCTTGCCGGCCGCGTCAGCGATCAGCGCCGACAGTTTCTGGCCGGCTTCAATGCGACGCTGGCTGCTGCGCCAAGTCATGAAACCAATCAGCACCCCCGCTATGACGCAAATGACGAGCGCAGAAATGATCTGCTTGCGATTTTTATCAACCCAACCCAGAAGCGAATACCACTGGCCAGTGCTAACAATGTTTGAATCCATATTGTTGAAAGAGTGTTCGTTCCTGACGCGTAAACCGCAAGGCAGAAATCCCCGAATGCCAACGAAAAACCCCGCACGGGGCGGGGTCTGGTCGTGTTCAGTAATTACCCGTAGTTCAGCGGCGTTGGCGGCGCTTCACATTCAACTGGGCCACCGCATTGGCCAGAGAGGCGCGCACGGCGGCCTCTTCCTCAGCGGTAACCTTCTCCGCCAGACGCGCCTCAGCACGTTTGCGTGCCTCCTCAACCTTCGCCTCATCAATGTTGTCCGCCGCGATGGCCATGTCGGTGAGAATGGAAACGCTCTCCCCGGTGATCTCCACGAAGCCTTCGCCGACGGCGAGCAACTGCTCCTGACCGCCCTTGCGCACGACGATTTCGCCGGGTGCAATCTGCGTCATGAGGGGCACGTGCTGAGGATAGACGCCCATCTCGCCTTCCACACCCGGCAACGTTACCATCTCGACCGAGTCCGAGTAGGTCACCGCGTCCGGCGTGACAATTTCAAGTTTGAGCGTGTTGGCCATTGGATTCAGCCGTTCAAGATTTCAACCGGATCAAGCTTCGTTGATCTCGTCGATGCTGCCCTTCATGTAGAAGTTCATCTCGTTCACGTCGTCGTGTTTGCCTTCGAGGATCTCCCTGAAGCCGCGCACGGTTTCCGCGACGGGAACCTGCTTGCCAGGGCGGCCGGTGAACACTTCCGCCACCGAGAAGGGCTGGCTGAGGAAGCGTTGAATCTTGCGGGCGCGCAACACGGTGAGCTTGTCCTCGGGGGAAAGTTCGTCCATGCCGAGAATCGCGATGATGTCCTGCAGATCCTTGTAGCGTTGCAGAATCTTCTGCACACCACGGGCGACGTTGTAGTGCTCCTCGCCGACGAACTCGGGCGCCAGCGCGCGGGAGTTCGAGGCCAGCGGATCCACGGCAGGATAGATGCCCAACTCAGCGATGGAGCGTTCCAAGACGATGGTCGCATCCAAGTGCGCGAACGTCGTGGCGGGCGCGGGGTCGGTCAAGTCGTCCGCAGGCACGTAAACGGCCTGGAACGAGGTGATGGAACCCTTCTTCGTCGAGGTGATGCGTTCCTGCAGGTTGCCCATCTCAGCCGCAAGGGTCGGCTGGTAACCCACCGCGGACGGCGTGCGGCCCAGCAACGCGGACACCTCGGAACCCGCTTGTGAGAAGCGGAAGATGTTGTCTACGAACAGGAGCACGTCCTGGTTCTTCTCGTCGCGGAAATACTCGGTCACCGCGAGAGCCGACAGCGCCACGCGCAAACGGGCGCCCGGGGGCTCGTTCATCTGGCCGTACACCAGACCGATCTTGGAACCTTCTTCAATGATCGGCAGGCCGTTTTCGGCCTTCACGGGATGGCCCTTGGCGTCCTTCTTAACCTTGATGACACCGGCTTCGATCATTTCGTTGTAAAGATCGTTACCTTCGCGCGTGCGTTCACCGACGCCCGCGAACATCGAAACGCCGCCGTGCAGCTTCGCGATGTTGTTGATCAGCTCCATGATGACGACGGTCTTGCCGACGCCGGCACCCCCGAACGCGCCGACCTTGCCACCCTTCAAGAAGGGGCAGATCAGGTCGATGACCTTGATGCCGGTGGTCAACACCTGCGGCGTGGTGGATTGATCCACGAGCGGCGGGGCGGAGCGATGGATCGGATAACGCTTGTCGGACTTCACCGGGCCCTGCTCGTCCACGGCGGTGCCGGTCACGTCGAACACGCGGCCCATCACGCCTTCACCCACGGGCATGGCGATGGAGCTGCCGGTGTCGGTGACTTCCATGCCGCGCTTGAGACCTTCAGTGGTGCTCATGGCGACGGAACGGATCCAGTTGTCGCCGAGGTGCTGTTGCACTTCGAGCGTCAGCGTGGTCTGGCCGGCGCCGGGCATCTGGTAGGTGACCGTGAGCGCGTTGTAGATGGCCGGTAACTGGCCGGTGAACTCGATGTCCACGACCGGACCGATGATTTGAACGATTTTGCCTTTGTTCATGGGCGTCTAAAATGTTTCTGTCTGCTGCTTAACCCATCGCCATCTGGGCGGTGGTGATTTCCAAAAGTTCCTTCGTGATATTCGCCTGGCGGAGCTTGTTGTATTCGAGTGTGAGGCTCTTGATGAGCTGCTTGGCGTTGTCCGTCGCGTTCTTCATCGCCACCATGCGCGAGCTATGCTCAGACGCCTTGGCTTCGAGGAGGAACTGGTAGACTTCAAAATTCAATGCGCGCGGGAGCAACTCGCCGAGCACTTCCGCCGCCGACGGTTCAAAGAGGTAATCAACCGAGGATTGCTCCAAAGCGACCTTCTCACTGTCACCATGAATCCCGGACTGAACACCCTTGATTTCGATGATGGGCAACATCGGGCGCGCTTCGGGCTTCTGCGTCAGCGTCGAGATGAAATTGGTGTAAAGCACGATGACTTCATCCACCTCACCCTTGATGAACATCTCCTGGGCGAACTTCGAGATCGCCCGGGCTTCGCCGAATTGCGGGTTATCCTTGTAGCTGAATTCGGCTGCAATGGTGCGCTTGGTGCGCGCGGCCCACTGGCCCGCCTTCTTACCTGCGCAAATGAAAACAGTGGACTCTTTGTCGAACTTGGCCGCTTCGCGCAGCAAGTTGGTGTTCAACGCACCGCACAAGCCCTTGTCCGTGCTGATCAGAATGACAGCACGCTTCTTGACCGGACGATGTTCCAGCAATTCATGCGTGAAGTCGCCCGCTCCCGCCGTCGCATGCGCCAGCACCTTGTTCATCAACGCCGCATACGGACGACCCGCGAGGGCAGCCTGCTGCGCCTTGCGCATCTTCGCCGAGGCCACCATCTGCATGGCCTTGGTGATTTGCGCCGTATTCTTGACCGACTTGATACGTCGGCGTATGTCGCGTGTGCTCGGCATGAGCGGCTGGGTTGATTAAAACTTTACCAAAACTTTACCTAAATCTTACCGATACGTCTGCTTGAACTCGCCGAGGGCGGCCTTGAGTTCACCGGCGAGGGCTTCACTGATCGCCTTCTCCGTGCGGATCTTGTCGAGCAACGCGGATTTGCGGCTCGTCAAGAAGTCCGTCAGCTTGTTCTGGAAATCCTTCACCTTCTCGACCGCCACGTCATCGAGGAAGTTGTTCTGCATGGACCACAACACGGCGGCCTGAACTTCGACCGGGATCGGGTTGTATTGGTTCTGCTTGAACAGCTCAACGATGCGCTTGCCGCGCTCGAGCACAGCCTGCGTCTTCGCGTCGAGGTCGGAGCCGAACTGCGCGAACGCTGCCAGTTCGCGGAACTGGGCGAGGTCACCCTTGATACGACCAGCCACCTGCTTCATCGCCTTGATCTGCGCGGCGGAACCGACGCGGCTCACGGAGAGACCGACGGAAATCGCAGGACGCACACCTTGATAGAACAAGTCGGTTTCGAGATAGATCTGACCGTCGGTGATGGAAATCACGTTCGTCGGAATGTAAGCGGAGACGTCGCCAGCCTGCGTTTCGATGATCGGCAGCGCCGTCAAGGAACCGTTGCCGTTGACTTCGTTCACACGGGCGCTGCGTTCGAGCAGGCGGCTGTGGAGGTAGAACACGTCACCGGGATACGCTTCGCGGCCGGACGGACGCTTCAGCACGAGCGACACTTGGCGGTAGGCAACAGCCTGCTTGGAGAGATCATCATAGATGATGAGCGCATCCATGCCGTTATCCATGAACCATTCACCCATCGCCGCACCGGCGAACGGCGCGAGGTATTGCGCAGCGGCAGGAGCGTCCGCACCGGCAGCGACGACGATGGTGTCCTCCATCGCGCCAGCCTTTTCCAACTCAGCGATAACGCGAGCGATGTTGGACTGCTTCTGACCCACCGCCACGTAGATGTTGTAAACCGGACGGAAATCCTTGTCGCCTGAAGCGCGGCCCACCTTGTTGATGCGCGCCTGATTGATCATGGTGTCCACGCCGATCGTGGTCTTGCCCGTCGAACGGTCACCGATGATCAACTCACGTTGACCGCGACCGATCGGGATCATCGCGTCCACGGACATGATGCCGGTCTGGAGCGGCTGGCTGACGGACTTACGCTTGACGATGCCAGGCGCAATCTTCTCAACCGGATAAAACTTGTCGGCTTGGATCGGGCCCTTGCCGTCCACCGGGCGACCGAGGGTGTCCACCACGCGGCCAAGCAATCCCTTGCCCACAGGCACGGAGAGCAACTTGCCGGTCGTCTTGACCTCGGCGCCTTCCTTGATGTGCAGGTAATCACCCAACACGATGGCGCCGACTTCGGTTTCTTCGAGGTTCAGCGCGAGGCCGATGACGCCGTTGCCGAAATCAAGCATCTCGTTGAGCATCGCGTCGGTTAGACCTTCGATCTTGGCGACGCCGTCGGAGATTTCGCGGACGATGCCGACGTTTTGTTTCTGCACGGTCGTCTTGACGCCGGCAATCTGGGCTTCGATTTCCTGGAGGATGTTGCTCATCGGAAAATATGGGTTCTAAATTCTATTCTGCTTACAAACTGGATTCGAGCGCCGCGAGCCGACCGGCCACGGTGCCATCATAAATATCACTGCCAACGCGGACCTTGAGTCCACCAATCACGCCGGGGTTCACCTTGAAGGACAAATCCAAACCGGCACCGTGACGTGCGGTCAACTGGCTGCGCACACTTTCCTGAATCGCCGGAACCAACTGTGTGGCGCTTTCCACCACTGCGGTGCGGCGTGCCAAGTCCAGCTTCACAAGGCGATGAAAATGATGCAGCGTCGCCACGTAACCACGCGGCTTGCGGGTCACCACTTCGGTCAAGACCTGACGGACCTTGACCTCATCCAGCACACCACTCACGCGGCAGGCGTTGAACAACGCCTTGCCATCGCGACGGGATTGTTTGCTGATCTTCATCCGGTTAATTCGCGGCTAAATCTATTTAAGCAGCCAACTGCTTTGCTGCATCTTCGGCCAAACGGCTCTGCTGATCGCCAGTCAGGATACCACCGGTCACCTGCGCCGAAGTTTGGACCACCAAACGGCCCATTTCCTTGCGCAGTTCATTCTTCATGCGGGCGAGTTCAGCGTCATTGGACTCCTTGGCCTTGGCGATGATTTGATTCGCCGTGGCAATCGCCTGCTGACTGGCTTTTTCAACTTCTTTCGCACCCACCGCACGGGCTTCCTCGATGATCTTGTTTGCCTGCGCACCGGCTTGGCCAACAATCTCCTGAGCCTTGGCCTGGGCACTGGCGAGTTCGGCCTTGATCTTATCGGCGTTGACCAATCCTTCGGCGATGCGCTGCTTGCGCTCCTCAAGCACGTTCAGAATCGGCTTGTAAGCGAAACGGTGCAGCAAGAAGGCGATGACACAGAAGCTGATGACCTGCGAGATGAACAACTGCTTTTGGAAGCCGAAGGTCTCGCCTGTGCTCTTGGCCAACTCAGCCAAGTCGCCTGCCGCAAACATGAATTGAAGATCCATAATCAAATTCAAGACTGAGGGGCGCGAGGCTTTTCGGCCCCGCGCCCGGATTCATTACTTCACCAAGAAGATCGCGAAGAACACGATACCTTCTGCGAAGGCGGTGCTCAGAATCGCCTGGACAAGAATCTTCGTCGCCGCGCCGGGGTTACGGCCGACAGCTTCCGAAGCCTTCATACCAATGAAACCTACACCGAGAGCCGCGCCGAGGGCGGCCAGACCAACGTGAATGCTACCAGTCATTTTATTACCTTTCGTTTTCTCATCATCCCCCGCGATTGAACACGGTCAGAACGACGAAATCTTGTCAGTGATGCGCGCCTTCGTGTTCCTCATCATGTGTGCAGATCAGCAGCGTAAAGACTGCCGTCAACAGCATGAACACCAGCGCTTGAACCAAACCCACCAAAATCTCCATTGCGTAGAACGGCAGCGCCAACAGCCAGCCGAACGCCGGGCCGCCCATCGCTGCCATGGATTCCAGCATGTTTTCACCCGCGAAAATATTTCCGTAGAGACGGAAGCTGAGCGATACCGGACGGAACACGATGGAAACCACCTCGAGAACGCCCACCATCAAAAAGACCACGACCATCAGCACCTTCAGCGCACCGGTCGTTCCGCCCTTGGGACCGAAGATGTGCAAAATGAAGCCGCCGATGCCGTTGGATTGCAAAGCCCAGATCGTCCAGCAGGCGAAGAAAATCATCGCCATGGCGAGAGTCATGTTGAGGTCGGCATTGACGCCACGCAGCAAGGGCCGCGCGATGTGATCCATGTGACCCTCTGCATTGGGATGTCCCCAACCAATGGTGCCAACGCCGGGAAAAAGCCCCGCCCAGTTGGTAAACAGAATGAAGATGAAAATGGTCGCAAAGAACCAAAACGACTTCTTCACGAGGTCACGGCCAATAACACCCTCCAAAAAGTCATAGAGCGATTCAACGAGCCACTCCCAGAAATTCTGAATGCCGGACGGAACCGCCTTGATATTACGAGTGGCGAGCTGGGCAAAGCCAATCACCGCAATCGCAACGATCCATGTCATGATCATGGAGTTGGTGACGGTCAACGGGCCGAGCTTGATACGAGGAGCCGCCGGGGGAAGACCGTGATGCTCTTCAGCGTGAGCGTGCTCCGCATGAACCGCCTCAACGCCGTGGGCATCTTGCGTCGCCGAGTGATCATGAGCCGCCGCAGTCGCTTCCACCGCGGCTGAGTGTTCCTCAACCACAGCCCATCCCGAGGGGAGCGCAAAGGCGAGAAAAGCGGCAATTAAAAAGGCTCTGAGCAAACTCATTGCAACAAGTTGAATCGAACCGGGCATCTTTCCGTCCGGCTCTAAAAAAACCGGACCCCAACCGGTGGGTTGGGGACGCGGAGAGTGGCGGAGGCCGGATTTTTTCTCAAGTTGTTTTTTAACTTTTTTACAACAGTTCCCGTGGAGGTCGACGCTGATTATCTCCAATAAATACGGCACTATCAGCGCCGTTTAACTTCGGCATTAAACAAGCAGAGATGCAGGCAAACAATCCCCTCAATTAAATCCATCAAACAACGGGCGTGGATTGTGGGGTGCGGCGAGGAAACACCAAGAATTTCGACCGTGGCTATGCGCTGACAGGCGTGGCCGCGGTTTCCTCGAAGTGACCGAAGGCGCGGAATTTGTCGTAACGTCCCTTGAGTCGCTGCTCGGCGGATAGGGCACTTAAAGTTTCAATCTCCTTCAAGATGCGATCTTTGAGAGCAGCAGCCGTTGCCTGGGTATCCGTGTGCGCACCCCCCAGCGGCTCGGCGATGATGCCGTCCACCAAGCCGAGCTCCAACAAATCCGGAGCCGTGATGCGGAGGGCTTCGGCAGCCTTGGGGGCAGCCGTGCGGTCTTTCCAAAGGATCGCCGCACAACCTTCGGGGCTGATGACCGAGTAATAAGCGTTTTCCATGATGAGGACGCGGTCCGCCACGCCAATCCCCAAGGCACCGCCCGAACCACCTTCGCCGATCACCACGGCCACAATCGGCACTTCGAGCAGCGTCATCTCCCGCAAATTCACGGCAATCGCCTCGGCAATATGACGCTCCTCGGCACCAATGCCAGGATAGGCACCGGCTGTATCGATCAACGTCACGATCGGGAGACCAAACTTATCAGCCATCTGCATCAGGCGAAGGGCCTTGCGATAACCCTCAGGATGCGCGGAACCAAAGTTGCGGAGGATGTTCTCCTTCGTATCGCGCCCCTTTTGCGTGCCAATCACCATCACACGTTGCTGCCCAATCATGGCAAACCCACCCACGATCGCCCGATCATCGGCAAAGCGGCGATCACCGTGGAGCTCGTGGAAATCCGTGAACGCATCCTTGATGTAATCCAGCGCAAAGGGGCGCTTGGGGTGACGAGCTAATTGAACCCGCTGCCAAGGGGTCAGATCGGTGAAGATCTGTTTGCGGGTTTCCTCGATTTTGCGCTGGATGAGGGCAATCTCCTCCTCAAACTCGATCCCGATGGAGTGTTTCTCGGGATGGCTCTTTAATTCATCGAGCTTGATCTGCAGTTCGTAGATCGGCTTCTCGAAGTCGAGAACGTTCTTCATGGGCGCGGAGAGTAGCCGCAGCCCATGCCGCAGGCAACGTGGTTTTCCGGGTGGACGCTGGCCTCAAAAAGGCGGAGGGCCGGATTTACATCCGGCCCTCGGTGACGATGAGGTTTATACGCCGTCGTCCCGGCGCTCAGAAGGGCAATACAGTCAACTTGGGGGTCGCTGTTCGGACTGCATTGCGAGCAAAACCTCTCTGCCAACCCTAAACGAACAGCGAAATCTCAAATATCTGATAATAAGACTTAGCAGTTGCTTTGCCTGTTCAAAGAATTCTCAAAATCGTTCAAAGAGCATGGTGATTTAACACCACTGAGACACAATCGTTGCACTTGGATGAATTGTCAAAAAGTCACGGATAATTGGGCTTTCGGACAATAAAATCGCTTTTCGGAAGCTGGGGGTATGCGGGCAGTTGGAAGATTTCCTTAACTCAATCCCTTGGTCGTCCGGCCATCGCTGGCAATTTTGCGGGATTAGTTCGTGGCAATAATCACGAGCCGTTGCGAAAAGCATGGGGCTTAGGCGCGAGCAAGTGTTGGCCAAAGAGCTGCAAAACGAAAGCCGGCTCTCAAGTTGGAGTTCCGTCGAGCAAAATATCGGTGAAAAGCCGGGTTTGGCCGCGACTCTGAATCACCCTCGCCAACGGCGTGCCGCCACCCGGAGCAAGTGATTGCCTCAAAGCGGCTTCCTTCCCCTGCCCTGATGCCAGCACCCAAACCTCACGAGCAGCAGCAATCGCCCCATGGCCAAGTGAGACCCGATCGGGCGGCGGCTTGGGGGCATTGTGAACAGGCAAGAACACGGATTTTAGATCACCTTCAGTTGTGGCATCACCTGGGAAAAGCGAAGCCACATGCGCATCCTCCCCCATACCAAGCAGCACAAGATCAAAGACGGGAATGGTCCCAACTTCTGATCGATCAATCCCTCGCAACTCGTCAGCCGCCTGCTTCGCGCCTTCCTCTGCCGCTAGTTCCCCGCGAATCCGATGAACTTGGTTCGAGTGAATGCGCAACGGCTCGAACAACAACTCGCGCGCAAGACGGTAATTGCTCTCAGCATCCTCGGGGGGCAGGCAACGTTCATCAGCCCAGAAGAAGTGAACACCATCCATAGTGCCCGCCCCAGCCCCACACATCCGCACCACCTCACCAAAAAGCTTCCTGGTAATCCGTCCGCCAGACAACGCCACCAAGTGTCGCCGTCCCTGTTGGTGCGCTGATTTGATTTCAGCCAGCCACGCCTCCGCCACAGCGGTGGCCAACGCGTCATCGCTTTTGAAGTGAACCAAATCTGCCCGGCCCATGGCTACTTGATCAATTGCGGTTCACGCCAGGCATGGCCCGATTGAGCGAGCAGCTCATGGGCGAGCCGAGGGCCCCAACTGCCCGCGGCGTAGAATTCGCGGTCGTCCAAACCAACCCCATCCCACCCGGCACGGATCGAATCCACGATCTGCCACGCTTGCTCAACCTCATCGCGGCGGATGAACAACGTCGCGTCCCCGCCCATGGCATCCAGCAGCAGCCGCTCATACGCCTCAGACGTGTAAGCGCCAAACTCCGCGTCGTAACCGAAGTGCATCCGCACCGGGCGCAGGCCGTATCCCACCCCTGGCACCTTGCCGTTGAAACGGAGCGAAATGCCCTCGTTCGGCTGCAGCCGTAAAGTAAGCGCGTTGGCATCCAAACGCGTGCCGCACTGCGCCGCGAACAGCACGTTCGGCGTGGGTTTGAATTGGACGCGCACTTCGCTGGCACTGATGGGCAACGCCTTTCCCGTTCGCAGATAAATCGGGACCCCGGCCCAACGCCAATTGTCCACAAACAACTTCAGCGCCACAAATGTCTCCACGTTCGAGCGCGGATCCACCTTCACCTCCTCGCGGTAGGCCCCCCGGCTCTCTCCGCCGACGCTGCCGGCCGTGTATTGGCCGCGAACCACGCGACGCGCGACCTCATCGGGTTGAAACCGACAAATGGCTGACAACACTTTTACCTTCTCATCACGGATGGGTTCGGCATCCAGCGACACTGGAGGCTCCATGGTGACCAGCGCGAGCACTTGGAGAATATGGTTCTGCACCATGTCACGAAGCGCGCCAGCCTCCTCGTAATATCCACCACGCCCGCCGACCCCGAGCTTTTCACTGACGGTGATCTGGATATGGTCCACGGCATCGCGGTTCCAGAGCCGCTCGAAAATGGAGTTGGAGAAACGGAACGTGAGGATGTTTTGAACGGTTTCCTTGCCGAGGTAATGGTCGATCCGGAAGACCTGTTGCTCGTGCGCGAACCGGGTCAGCTCGTGGTTCAGGGCACTCGCCGACGCGAGATCGTGGCCGAATGGCTTCTCGATCACCAACCGTTGCCACCCTTGCTCGCCCCCGCGATGCAAAAGTTTTACGCTGTGCAAATACTCCGCCGCCATGCCGAACTGGCTGGGCATAGTGGCCAGATAAAACAGCAGGTTCTGCCTCAACGGGGCCGAGCTAAAGGAACCAATCAAGCCTGCGAGCTTCTGGTAAGCCGCCGCGTCGGAAATATCTCCAACGCAATAGTGCACCTTGGCCGCGAACGCAGACCACACCGTTTCATCCACCGGCTTGGAGCGGGAGAATTGGGTCAGCGCCTCGTGCAATTCACCGCGCCAAGATGCATCCGTCTTTTCACGTCGGGCGAAGCCGACGATACGGAAGTCCGGCGGCATCTGCTTGTCCTTGAACAGATGGTACAACGCAGGGATCAACTTGCGCGCCGTCAGGTCGCCGCTGGCGCCGAAGATGACAATCGTGCAAGGCTCAACCGCCCTGCGCACATGGTCCAACCGGCAGGTGATCAACTCATCCAGTCCCTCGTTAAAACTCATGGGGCAAACGATGCGCGAGAACCGTCCAAAAGACAACTTGCGAGACAAACCGCCGGACTGAATTGGGTTCACCGGCGCGGAGAGTCCCGCTCACGCCCAGCGTAAGAGTGTATTCGGGCACTGTCCCTCGTGGTTTTGTCGGAGCTCGGCTGTGTCACAGACCAGCCGCAGCAGTGTGCCAACTGGCATTACGCGCTCAGTGACGTGCTGCGGCTGGCTTTCAGCACAGCTGCGCTCCAGACCACTTTCTAGCCCCAAGAAAGGCTTGCTCTTGAGGCGTGGAATATTACTTTACCGCCCCGGCTGCGCGCTTAGCTCAGTGGTAGAGCATTACCTTCACACGGTAGGGGTCGCAGGTTCGAAACCTGCAGCGCGCACCATCTTTTCCCCTAAAATCCCCGCTCAATGAGCATGATTGCCAGTGTGCTTTCTCTTGGATTCCCCGACCACCTTCGCCTCCAGCTCGCGCGGCATTTCCTCGTAGTGGCTGAACTCCTCCTCGTGAATGCCTCGCCCACCGGTCAATGAACGCAGCACGGTGGCGTAATGGTGCAACTCGCGCGCAGGAGCCTCGCCGGAAAGTATCTGCAAACTGCCCTCGGCCTCCATGCCCATGACTTTGCCCCGGCGGCTGGATAAATCCCCGATAATCTTGCCGATGCAGTCCTCAGGCGCGCGGATGACCAGTTTGTGAATCGGCTCCAACAGACATGGGCGCGCAGCGCTGAACGCCTCGCGAAAGGCCTCCTTGCCGGCGATTTGGAACGCCACGTCGCCGGAATCCACGGGGTGCATCTTGCCGTCGTAGAAATCCACCTTGAGGTCCACGATGCGGTAGCCGGCCAGGAGGCCCTCGCGACAGGCGGACAACACCCCCTTCTCCACCGACGGCACGAAGCCGCGGTCCACGTTCTGACCGACAAGCGACTGCGTAAATTCAAAACCGGAGTCGCGCAACTTGGGTTCGATGCGCATCCACACCTCGGCGAACTGGCCCGCACCGCCGGTTTGCTTCTTATGCCGATACTTGGAATCGCCCTTGGACTTGATGGTCTCCCGGTAAGCCACCTTGGGCGCGGCCAATTCGAGCTCCACCTTGAAGCGGCGGCGCAGCCGTTCCACGAGCACTTCCAGATGCAACTCGCCCTGCCCGGCCAGCAACGTTTGATGCAGCTCGGCATCCACCGTATGCGCGAATGATGCGTCCTCCTCGTGCAAGGCCGCGATGCCCACCGCCATCTTGTCCTCGTCGCCTTTCGATTTGAGCACCAACGCGGATGCCACGTTCGGCCGGGGATATTGCACTTTGGCCAACTTCGCCGGGCGCTTCTCCGTGGCGAGCGTGTTACCGATGTGGGTGTCCTTCAACTTCACCACGGCGCCTATGTCGCCCGCGTTCAAGGTCGGGACGTTCGTGCGATTCTTTCCGTTCACCACATAAAGCTGGCCGAACTTTTCCCCCACGCGCCGGTTTACGTTGAACAGATCGCTCCCGAATTTCACCTGCCCGGAATAGACCCGGAAGAATGTCATGTCGCCGAAGCCCGACTCATTCATCACCTTGAACACGTAAAGCAACGGCTCCGAGTCATTGAGCGACACCTCCACCGGGTCGCCGTCCGGGCTTTCCGCCACCACTTTGGCGCGGTCCACCGGCGAGGAACCGTATTTGGCGATGAAATCCATCAAGCGCGCCACACCGACATTCTTTTCCGCCGACACGCAGAACAGCGGGATGAAGGACTGCTTTTGCACGGCTGCATGGAGACCGGCGCGCAACTCCTCCTCCGCCAACGTCCCCTTGTCCATCCACGTTTCCATGAGCTTGTCATCGGCCTCGGCGATGAACTCGATCAACTTCTCGTGCAACTCGCGCACGCGCTCGGCGTTCGCACCTTCCGCCGGGGTTTCAGTGAATTTCCCGCTCTGATCGGCGGCATAGGTCGTGACTTCCGTGCGCGACACATCCAGCAACTGACTGAAGCCCGGCCCCGGATTCAGCGGCAGGCTCATCGGCAAAACGCGCGGCCCGAAATGCTCCCGCACCTGCTCCAGCACGGAGTCAAAGTGGATGTCCTCCTTGTCGAAGGCGTTCACGACGATCAATTTGGGAATGCCGCACTCCGTGGCCGTTTTCCACACCATGTCCGTCCCCACGCCAACGCCATGCGTGGCATTGACCACCACCAGCGCAAAGTCACTCGCCCGAAGCGCGCCCAGACTTTCGCAGATGAAGTCGGAGTAACCCGGGCAATCAATCGCGTTGAACTTTTTCCCCAGCCATTCGAGGTGCAGCAGCGTGGATTGGATTGAAATCTTCCGCGCCTGTTCGGCTTCGTGGTAATCGGAGACAGTGTTGCCGGCGGCAATGCTGCCCATGCGGTTGATTTCGCCGGCGCACGCGAGCATGGCTTCGCTCAGCATGGTCTTGCCGGCGGAAGCGTGCCCAACGATGGAGAAGTTTCTGATGTCACCTGCTTGATACGCTTTCATACGTTGCGATGTCCTTTGAAGGTTTTCGGTCACGTCGATTTTTCCGGGGAACTGACTGCAATCTAGGATGATGGCACGTCCAAGCCAAGCGAGGAATCCGGCTTGGGGAAAGTTTTTGACCGGCTGATGCGCGTCATTCGCCGGGTGAATCAACCCGACCCGTCTCTGCTTGAATGCGACGATGCCATTCCATGGCGGAAAACTCGCGGGGGAGGGCGAAACACACCTGCCCGAAGCCGGGTGCCGTTCATCGTGGACGCAGGCTCCCCCAGTCCAAGACGCGCGGCGAGGCGGAAAATCCCGGCATCCGTCAGGCGGACCCGACCCGGCCAACGGCAGCATGCCGTGCAACGCTGACATTCATGGAAAATCTGCGCCCGAATATTCAAACTGCAAGCCGCCCGGCAGGCAAAGAACCCCCCGGCCCACAAACGCAGGCCGGGGTGCAGGCTGATTTGAATGATCAGGTTGCTGATGCGGGTGCAGCCGGAGCCCCGGGCGCAGCGGGAGGGGGCGTTGCGACGGGGGCATTCGTCGGCGGCGTCCACGCCGGCGCATTCGATCCCAACACCGAAGTGCTCTTGAGCTTGCCCGGCAGGTTTGAGTCGAGCTTGCCCCTATACCAGGCAAAGGCGACCAGCAAAATCACGACGAGCGTGATGTAGAGCTTCCACGGGCGCTGTTTCTCCGCGAAGGGGTCCTCCAGCGAGCGTTCGGAGCCGGGCGGCAAGATCGGCATATCCGTCAGCGACTTGCCGAACGGAATGTTCATCTTGGCGCAGTTGTTGATCGCCCAGCCGTTGGCATCGAGAATCGGCCCGAGGTTGCGCTTCCGCAGCTTGAGCCAGGCGATGATCATGGAGGGCAGCGAGATGATGAGAATGATGCCGATGAACACGAGCGGGATTTGCCAGGCAGCGAGGCTCATCAACCCGGTGGCAAGGCCGGTGATTGCGGCGCCAATGGCACCCACGGCCACACCGAGGGCGGCCACCGTGCCCACGTCCACCTTCTTCGGTTCACCCGGCTTGCCCTTGTCGGCGGTGCTGATGGCGGTGGCGGCTCCGGATAATTTTTTGTCGGATTCCGCCTCAGCCGCAGCGGCGCGCTTGGCCGCCATCTCCTCCACCATGCGGATCAGTTTTTTGTAGGGCAGCCAAAAGGCCTCCCGGATGCTGATCGGATTGCTGATGACCTTGGTGATGGTGGCATCCCAGTCCTGACCTTTGCGGTCGTAGAACACGCCGTTGCGTCCGACCATCAAGTTGTCTGAATCGCCATCAGAGAGCACGGCCACGACCTGTCGCTTGAGACCGCCAGGGCGGGTGCAATCGCAGTAAGCCAGATAACATCCCGCCAACCCCGCGAGGGTGGCGTGCTTGCCGGGTTCGGTGACATCCACGCAAAGGTTGCAGCTGCGGTTGTCAAGGTAGAGGGTGCCGGTTTGGAACACCGCCCAGTTCTTGCCGTAGAAATCGCAGAAGTTGACGAAGTTGGTGAGCAACTCACCGAGATCCTTCTGGAACCGCACCAGCTTCTCCACACCCGCAATCTGGCCAAATTCACCTTCCAGCGCGGCGTCCTGCTTGACGAGTTCCGCAATCTTGTCCTTCACGCCGCTGGCAGACAGCTCACGCAACCGGGCCAAGCCAAGCTTCTCCGCGGCTGTGGCCGGCTTGCCGCCGGTCCACGCGTCGAACGCCGCCACCCTGGCCTGCAACGCCAGCCAGTCCACTTCGGTGATGCTATTGCGCGCCGCACCCAGCAAGGGGGTGATGGCCGCGCTGGACAACGTGGCCAATGCCGCGGCCCACGCAGGGTTGACCGCGCCCGCAAGCGGCAATGCAGCGTTGGGTTCAACTTTCGCCAGCGGGAAACCCGCAACCTCCTGCGCGGTGACGGTCAATTCTTTCGCGGCAATCGCGAGGTATTCGGCTTCGCTGCGGTTGACGGCGGCGAGCGCGCGCGGGTCATAGGCGGCCACCCGGCAGCGCGCGAAGAAGTCGTCCACCTTGGCCTTGACCGCTTTGATCGCTGCCGACGCTGCGGCCGTGCCGTCAAAGCCCAAGGGAGTGAGTGATTTATCCGCTTCACCCTTCGCCGCCCAGTCGGACAGCGCCTGCGCCTCGGCAAAGAACTGATCCAGCTTCGCCTGATTGAGGCCGGGCTTGCCGCTGCGGTCGGTCACAGGGCCGAGCGCGGCGATGATGTCTTCGATGGCTTTCTTGGCGGCGTCGCTGGCCGCAGATTCGGCGATGACCACGCCGTCGCCATTAAATCTGGTTTCTGCCATCACCTTGACCGTGTCGGAAACGTCCGCCAGAGAGATGGCCTGCGCCTCGGACTTGTTGAGGCTGGCGAGAATGCGCCGGGCGCCCGCGAGCAGGTTTGCGTCCTTGATGGCAGAAAGCGCCACCGAATCCCCCCCTCTGAGAAGGTCACCCGGATCTTTAAAGGCACCCTCGGCCCATTTCACCGCGGCGATGACCTCGGGCGGCCGGATGCGTCCGTCCTTGTCCGTGTCAATCAAGTCGGCTGTCTTGGGATCAAACTCGACACCGCGCGTGGGCATGGCGAGCGCCATCCAAAGCTTTTGGTCGAGGTGACGGATGTTGATGATATCTGCGCCGTTGCGGAAGATCACTTGATCCACGCCGCCGATGCGCACGAATTTCCACGAATGTTTTCCGTTGGCTGCCATAGGTTCTGCTTTCGGGTTCCCGCCCCAACCATTTCCCACGAAACGAGTCATTGAGGCCTGATGGCCGGCACGCTAGCCCACTGAAGCGGGATTGTCCAACGGGGGAATGGAGCCTGGTGGTGGCACTGCAAGCGCATTTGACGCCACGGATGACGCCCCGTAGGCTCAGGCGTTCGAATCATCACCACATTCTCCCAAATCATGAAAAAACTGATGCTCTCCTCGCTCGGCTGCCTGATCGCCCTTGCGACAAACTCATTGGCCGCCGAACTCGGGGACCCCGCCCAACCACTGGACATCAAGGAGTGGATCAAAGGCGGCCCGGTGGATCTCAGCACGGGCAGAGGCAAGACCACTTACGTGGTGGAGTTCTGGGCCACGTGGTGCCCGCCCTGCCGGACCAGCATCCCGCACCTGACCGAAATGCAGAAGCAGTTCAAAGACAAGGGCGTGGTGTTCATGGGCGTCACCAGCGAGAAGACGGAGGTGGTAAGGAAGTTCGTCGACAAGATGGGCGACCAGATGGATTACGCCGTGGCCATTGACGCGGGAGGCACCTCGAAAGGCTATATGGAAGCCTACGGTGTTCAGGGCATCCCCCATGCGTTTGTCGTGAGCAAGGAAGGCAAAGTGGTGTGGCGAGGGCATCCGATGGACGGACTCGACAAGGCCCTGGAGAAAATCATCGAGGGCAAATACGACATGGCCGCCGAAAAGAAGCGCGCTTCCATTCAAGAAAAGCTCGGCGAATACGTCCAGCTCACCGTCAGCGGCGAAAGCCCGGAAAAGGCCGCGCAACTGGAGACCGAGCTCATCGCCCTGGAAAAAGAATTCGGCAACATCATGAACGGTGAAAAATTCGATCCTGCCGATCTAAAGAAGCGCGTGGCCTTCGGCCAGAAGGTCATGAAATATCAACAAGCGCTGGTATCCGGGAAAGACGAGGCGGATATCGGGGCGCTGGAAAGGGAGCTCGAAGCCGAGGCGCCGAAGGATTTTGATTTCAAGGTGTTCAAGGAAAACGTGAAGAAAGCGATGGTGCAGCGCAAAGAATCCATGGCGATCCAGCAACTGTTCACCCGGTACGCGAAAGCCGTGGGCGAGGACGGGGATGCGGAAAAAGCGGCCGAACTCGGCAAGGAATTGGCTGCATTGAAGACCACCAATGCGGAGATCCTCAACAGCATTGCCTGGACCATTCTGACTGGCGAAGACATCAAGCAGCGCGACACGAAACTGGCTCTGGATCTCGCCCGGCGCGCCGTGGATGCCACGGAAAGCCGGAATCCCAGCGTGCTCGACACCTACGCGCGGGCGCTGTTTGAAACGGGTGACCGGGACGGGGCAATCACCCAGCAAAAGAAAGCCCTTGAACTTGCCGAGGACGAGGACGAAAAAGCGGAAATGCAGGCCGCCCTGGCGAAATACACCGCCGGCGGCAAAGCGAAGTAAATCAAGCGCCCTGCCGATGCCGGAGCTGAACCTCCGGCCCTATTTGTCTGCGCAGGTCAGGCGCGCGGGTGTGACGCCGTGTAGGCCTTCTTCAGCCGGTCGGTGGTGACGTGGGTGTAAACCTGCGTCGTCTCCAAGTGAGCATGCCCCAACAGTTCCTGCACACTCCTGAGGTCTGCTCCGGCATCCAACAGGTGGGTGGCATAACTGTGTCTCAACTTGTGCGGCGTGAGCGCCGGATCCAGCCCGGCGATGGCCAAATAGTTTTTCAGCCGTCGCGCGAGCATCGCGGCGCTCACGGGCGAACGTCGGCGGGTTTCGGAGAGAAACACCGGCTCAGTGCGGGCAGGTTGCGGGTGGAGCTTTTGCCAATAGCCCTCGATGGCACGGAGCGCCGGTTCGCCAATGGGAACCTCCCTCTCTTTCCGCCCCTTGCCGCGCACTCGCACCACCTGCCCTGCCCGATCGATGTCAGCAACGCGCAACCCGACCAACTCGCTGATCCGCAAGCCGCAGGAGTAAATGGTCTCAAGAACAGCCACATCGCGATGGGCTGCCACGACCGAGACCGGACGCCCAGGGGCTTTCCTCGCCTCTGTCGGAAGCGACTTCAGTGGAGCTGCCAGCAGGTCCACCATTTGCTGGACAGTAAGGTACTTCGGCAGCCGCCGCGCCAGCTTGGGCAGCGCAATGCCGCGGATGGGCGTCACCTCCACCACGCCACGGCGGACCAGAAACTTGTAGAACGTCCTGAGCGCGCTAAATCGCAGCTGGGTCGCGGCCCGCCCGAGGTTTTGCCGCCCAAGGAATCGAAGGTAGGCACGAAAGTCGTCGCGCTGAAGCTTGGTCCAGTCAGGTGCCCCGCCCCGCTCCTTGTTGAACCAAGCCACGAATACGCCCACCGCGTGCGAGTAATTCCGCTGGGTATAAGAAGACACCCCGCGGTCGGTCGCGAGGTGCTGGAGAAAACTGTCAACGTGCGCGTCCACCCCCGGATTGTCGGGTGCAACGCCAAGTCAGCAAGCGCTATTTATCGGCCCGCCCTGATCGCCAGGATTGTCGGGACCCGTTCCCGGGCCGTTGTTGATGGGCGCATTGCCGGGCGGCTTGCGAGGCCCGACGACGCCAACACTGCCGCCATGGTCTTCTTGGGACGAACTCCCTGCGTATTCCCAGCGGGTTTAAAATCAAGTTTCAACAGACCGCCGAACGAGCGTTGACATTGCGCAAGGGGCCCACGCATGCAAGTGATTCAAAGTCCGTGGAGGTCCACGAGCGGTCCCGTGAATCAGGATAATCGGGAGACGGATCCGTCAAGAATACGGGAAGAAAGTTGGGAAACAGATGCTGTTTGCCCGGGGAGAATCAGTGCGGGCGCTATCTCCGACAGCGGAAGCAGCACAAATGCACGCAGATGCGCCCGTGGGTGAGGAAGGATCAACCCACCTGATCCGCGCAACTCGCCGCCAAAGGCGATCAGGTCCAGGTCCAAGGGGCGGGGCTCGTTCAGAACCATCTTGGGACGGCGGCCGAACTCGACTTCCAGTTCCTTCAGCTTGACCAACAATGACTCCGGCGTTTCGCCACGGTTTGGAATCAGCCCGGCCACGGCATTGATGAAGTCCGGCGAGCCTGGCGGACAATCCACCGGGGCACTGCGCCAAATCGAAGAGCGACGAACGGGAGCCTGCGAAAGTCCCTGCAGCCAGCCGAAGGCTTGTTGGATGATTTCCAGCGAGTCGCCGAGATTGGAGCCTAGTGCGACGAACGCTTCAACTGGCTCCACTGCGTCCATCTTACTTCAAGCCCAACACATCCTGCATGTCGTAAAGCCCGGGTTTCTGCTTCACCGCCCAGAGCGCCGCCCGCAAAGCACCATTGGCAAAGGTCTCGCGACTCGATGCCTTGTGGGTCAGTTCCACCCGCTCACCGTTGGCTGCGAAGATAACCGTGTGGTCGCCCACGACATCGCCGCCACGGATGGCGTGAACACCGATCTCCGAGTCGGTGCGCTCGCCCGTGATTCCCTTGCGGCCATGCCGCAACTCCTCCTGCAGTTGCACCTTGCGCACATCCCCCAGAATCTCCAACAGCGTGGTTGCGGTGCCGCTGGGGGCGTCCTTCTTCAGACGATGATGCATCTCCACCACTTCGAGATCAAAGCCGGGACCAAGAATCTCCGCGGCCTTGCGCGTCAACCAGAACAGCGTATTCACGCCTGTGGAGAAATTCGTCGCCATGACCAACGGGATCTGCGACTGGAACGCAGTGATGGCCGCCTTCTCCCCGGGCGCGTGCCCTGTGGTGCCAACCACCAGCGCTTTCTGGTGCTGCGCGCAGAGCTTGGCGACGCCGGGTGTGGCATTGTGAAAACTGAACTCGATGACCGCGTCGGCCTCGGTGATGATCGCGCCCAAATCGTCGCCCTGATCCACGGCCCCAACGATTTCGACCTCAGGAATCCGCGCGGCGCAGGCAAGCAACGCCTGCCCCATCCGCCCTTTCGCCCCGTTGATGATTATTTTGGTCATGTGGAAACGTATCGCGTGTTCCTTCTGGCATGTCGCATGAGGGTGTTGCCGAAAGGAACAGGCCCCATGCGCTGGTCACTTCAAAATCCCGCAGCCCTTGAGGACGTCGGCCAGTCTGGCGCGGTTGGCATCCGCCATGGGCACCAGCGGCAACCGCACGGACCCATCCATCAGCCCCATCATCGCCAGCGCGGCCTTGGTGGGCACCGGGTTGGTCTCGATGAACAAATCCTTGAACACGGGATAATACTTCGCGTGCAGACGCTGCGCCGTTTTGACGTCGCCCTTCGCAAACGCACGCACCATATCGGAGACCTGCTTCGGAATGACGTTGGATGCCACGCTGATGACGCCTTGCGCGCCGACGGCCATGAACGGCAGCGTCAACGAATCATCGCCGCTCAAGATTTCAAACTTTGGCCCGCACGCGGCCCGCAATTGGCTGACGCGATCAGCATTGCCGCCGGCCTCCTTGATGCCAACGATGTTCGGGCAGGCGCCCGCGAGACGTCTGGTCGTCTCGATGCCGATCTCAATGCCGCAGCGGCCAGGGATGCTGTAAAGCACGATGGGCAGTCTCGTGGCCCGCGCCACTTCGCGGAAGTGCTGGAACACCCCCTCCTGCGACGGCTTGTTGTAGTAGGGCGCGACCTGCAACGATCCATCCGCACCAGCAGCTTCGGCGCGCTTGGTGAGGTAGACCGCTTCCTTGGTGGAGTTCCCCCCCGTGCCGGCCAGCACTTTGACTTTGCCCGCCGCGGCTTGAACCACGAGTTCGACGACGCGGATGTGCTCATCGTAATCGAGCGTCGGCGATTCGCCGGTGGTGCCCACGGGCACGATGCCTTCCACGCCACCTTTGATCTGCAAACGCACCAGCCTGGCCAGCGCGACTTCATCGATCTTGCCGTTCTTGAACGGGGTAACAATCGCAGTATAGGTTCCGGTAAACATGATTCCTGAAAATCAGGGCCGACAGTCTGCAAGAAATCGCCTGCTTGGCGAGTGCAATTCCATGACCAAAAAGGCTCAAATCTCCAGGCGCCCGTAGAAACAGAAGTCGGCCGGACCAAGCAGCCGCACATCGGTGAACCCGGCCCCGTTGTCCTTGAAGCTGACCTCGAGATCATCGCCGCCCTGCACGCGGACCTTCACGGGCGACGTGAACTTGTGCACGCGCGCTGAAATCAACGCCGCCGCGCTCACGCCCGTGCCGCAGGCCAAGGTCTCACCTTCCACCCCGCGTTCGAACGTGCGGACACGGATGCTGCCCGGCCCGAGCACTTGAACGAAGTTCACGTTGGTTCCGCGCGGACCGAACTCCGCATGCCGCCGCACTTCCGGCCCCACCGTGCCCAGCAATGCCTTGTCGGCATCAGGCACATAAATCACCGCGTGCGGAACACCGGTATTGATGGAGTGGATCACCGTGTCGCCCGCCGACTTGAGCGGCACCTTGATGTTGAGCCGTTCGTCCTTGGGCTCCGTCAGGTTGACGCTGACCAACTCACCCCGAAACTCGGCGGAGATCACACCCGCCACCGTTTCGAAACTCGTCTGCGCGGGATGACCGGTCATGCGCTGGATGTAACGCGCAAAGCAACGCGCGCCGTTGCCGCACATCTCGGCCACGCTGCCGTCGCTGTTCCAAAACTGCCAGGCCCAATCCGCCCTGCCGGACTCGCAGGGAATCAGGCCAATCACGCCGTCGGCGCCCACACCGCGATGGCGGTCGCACAGACGGACGATTTGTTCGACGGAAAGTTGGGTCGCGCGGGAGCGATTATCAAACAGCACGAAGTCGTTCCCCGCCCCGTTCATCTTGATGAAATCCAGCAACATGGGGGTGAACCTAGTGGATGCGCGGCCAAATACAAATCCAGATTCGGCGGGCTGCAGCATCCCTCATGCGGGATACTGTTTTGCCGAGGCGGCGGAATGGGCAGGTGCGCCAGACTGAAGCTCCCACATTCCCCTGTCACTTGCAGGGAGCCGCCTGCACCTCCAGTCACCGCTTCAATCTGAAACGGTGTTTCCCAGCTCCGACCGGTTCGGGTTTGCGGCCGTTGGGAAATTCAATGGTTGCCGTGGTGTTCGGAGGGACCTCCACTTCCAGCTGCACGGTTTTCCCGGCCAGCTTCCAACCGCACGACGCCTTGCCATACGCGGTCTCAAGCTCGGCGCGGGCGGAGGTGAGCGGTCCGCCCATCATTGGCCGGACGAAGAAGTGTTTGTAACCGGGGTGCGCCGGATCAGGCGCGAGCCCCGCCACGCGCTCATACATCCATTGGCCGATCGCCCCGTAGGCGTAGTGATTGAAGGAGTTCATGCCCTCGGGATGGAATCCTTTCTCCTTGGTATAACTGTCCCACCGTTCCCACATCGTGGTCGCTCCCTGATTGATGGAATAGAACCACGAGGGATAGGTTTCCTTGAAGAGCAGCGAATACGCGACCTCCGGACGGCCGGCCTTGTCCAGCACCTGGGCAAGGTAGGGCGTGCCGAGAAATCCCGTCCGCAAATGACCGCCGGCCTCGTCGATCAAGCGCAGCAGGTTCGCCTCGGCCTGCGTGACAAGATCCGGGGGAACAAGCTTGAAATGCAGCGCGAGAATGTAAGCCGTCTGCGTTTCCGGCGCGTTTTGCAATCTGCCATCCGCACCAAAATAGTGCTTCCCGAACGCAGCGCTCACCGCCTCGGCTTCAGCCTGATATTTCTTGGCGTCGTCCGGTTTTCCAAGCAGCCCCGCCGTGCCAGCCAGGATCCGCGAGGCTTGCGCATAGAAGGCCGTGCCCAGCAGTTCCCTCGGCGTGTCGCCGCTTGTTCCTTTGGCATGAGGCTGAAGCCAGTCACCGAATCCGCCCATCTTGGGGATCAAATCATTCTTCGCGCGGCTGCGGTAATAGCCCACCAGCTTTTCCATCATGGAATAGTTGTCGGCCAGCACTTCCTGGTCGCCCGTGCGCTGATAGACTTCCCACGGAATGATCGTCGCCGCATCCATCCAACCCGGACTGCCACCCTGATGCAACACATCGGGGATGACATGGGGGATTTGCCCCGCCGGCAGTTGATCGTCCCGCATTGAACCAAGCCAACTCTTGAAGAAGGCGAGGCAGTCATGATTGAACATGGCGGTCGAACAGAACGCCTGCGCATCGCCGGTCCAACCCAGCCGCTCGTCGCGCTGCGGGCAGTCGGTGGGAACCTCCAAAAAGTTCCCGCGCTGCCCCCACGAGATGTTGCTCTGCAACCGGTTCAATTTCTGGTGCGAGGATTCAAACTTGCCGATCTTTGGAATGCCCGAGCGCAGCGCCAGCCCCTTGACCGCGCTCTTCTTCGGCTTCGTCCCTTCGGCCAGACCGGAAACCTCCACGTAGCGAAAGCCATGAAAGGTGAAGGTGGGTTGCCAATGAAACGTCCCGGTTTTGGCCGCCGTGTAGCGGTCGGTTGATTTGGCCGACCGGTAGTTGGTCGTGTAGATCGTGCCGTCGGGGTTGAGCATTTCCGCGAAGCGAATCTGAACGGTCTGGTCCTTCACCCCGGGCAGCGAAAGCCCGACCCACCCGACCATGTTCTGCCCCAGATCAAACACAAACCGTCCGGGCGACGGCTCGGTGACCGCCACTGGCCGCAGTTCCTCCGTCACCTTCACGGTCGGGAATGGCTTGGGCGTCAGGCGCGCCGCACCCAGTTCGGGGTTGGCCCTCACTTTGCCCCACGCGGAATCATCAAAGCCGACCCTGTCCCAGCCCGGCATTTCCCGGCGCGCATCATAGGTTTCACCATCATAGATGCTGGAGCCGCGGATCGGCCCGTCGAAGGTTGCCCGCCATTGCTCGTCGGAAAGCACCGTTTGCCGCGTTCCATCGCGATAAACGATCTCCAGTTGCATCAGCAACTCCGGGTGACGACCGAACAACCCCTTCTCGTGCATCCAGCCCAGGCGCCCGGCATACCATCCTGTTCCCAGCATCACACCGATGGCGTTGCCGCCCTTGGCCAGTTGCTGCGTCACATCGTAGGTCAATGTGTCGATCCGGTTGGAGTAGGAGGTCCAACCGGGCGTGAAGGCATCAGAGCCGACTTTCGCACCATTGAGATGCACCTCGAACAGGCCGCGTGCGGTGACATAAAGCCGGGCCTTCTCCACTTTGGCCGTCACCGGGAATTCCCGGCGCAAATAGGCAACCGGCTCGTTCCTGAGGTCGCTGGCTTGGTCCGGTCGGATCCACTTCGCTTTCCAGTCACTGGCGGAAAGCAGTCCTAGCTCGACCGGGGACGGCTTGCTCCAGCCGGGGGCCCTCCCCTTTTCATCGCGATAGTCGACCCGCCAGGCCAGTTGCTGCCGCGCACCCAACGGCTCGCCGCCATATGGCACAAACACCGACTGGTCGGACTCGACCCAACCGCTGTCCCACTGCACTCCCTCACCCCGGACTTCGATGCGATAAGCGGTCTGCTTGGCCACGCCCGGCGGCAACTTCCAGGAGAACGTCGGCGTCGCATCGTGAAATCCAATCGGGGTTTCAAACCCATCGCCCACAGTCAACGAATGGGCCCTGCCTCCGGCGACGGCCAGACTGGTGGAGGCTGCGGTGATCAAGGTCAGCAGTACGGTTCTGTTCATTTTGCTGTCCGGTAAAATTCTGCGCGATCTGGATTGCTAACTTGTCCGGGCCGGGATGTCGCCGCTAAATCACTTCGACCGGGCAAAGATACTTCACCACTCAATCCTGATGGAACACCTGCTTGAGCGGCACGCTGACCGGTGAGTTGTCCGGGTTCACTTCCATGATGTCGGCCATGTGATCCCACCACTTGCGCATGATCTCGCTCTTGCGCAATTCGGCGGCGGTGTTGTTTGCCGCGACCGTTCGCACAGCGAACAAATCGCCGGTGGCCTCGTCGAGAAAAATGGTGAAGTCGCTGATCCCGGCGGCGCGGAGGGCTTGCGACAACTCCGGCCAGATGGCGTCATGCCGTTTCTTGTACTCTTCCCCCATGCCCGGCTTCAGCTTGAGCCTGGCGGCCATGATCGTGGCGGCCGGTGCGGCGGCCTCCGGGGCGCTGCTGGGCTTTTTGGCATTCGGATCAACCGCCGGAACCGCCTTCGTCGCCGGCAAATCCTGCATCGCCAGACGTCGCAACACCTCCGCTTCCTTCAGCCATGCCAGTTCGAGTTCCATCACTTTCTGTGGATTCTTGGCGGCGAGATCCTTGGTTTCGCCGCGGTCCTTGGCCAGATGGTAGAGCTCCCACGGACGCTCGTCGCGCGACACCAGTTTCCAGTCACCCACGCGCACAGCGCGATGACCGTCGTGATGGAACCACAGCAGGTCACGCGGCAACACACCATCCTTTGCGAACGCCGGCACGAGACTCTTGCCCGGCAACGGCGGCACGGGCAATCCGGCCACCTCCGCGGGCAGGCTCGCCCCGGTCAGTTCCAGAACGGTCGGCACGAAATCGATCAAGTGCCCCGGGTCGCGGCGCAGTTCACCCCGCGCCTTGATGCCCGCGGGCCAGGTCGCTATGAGCGGCGTGGTGATGCCGCCTTCGTGCGTCCACGACTTGTGAAGGCGGAAAGGCGTGTTCGCCGCGCTCGACCACCCCGAGCCGAGGCCAAGATATGACTTGGCCGAACCCGGCGGCGCGGCGGGATCGTTGCCGTCGCCGCGCAGAATTTGCTCCGAACTCGCCCCGTTGTCGGAGACGAAAAGCACCAGCGTGTTGTCGAGCTGACCCATCTCCCGGAGCTGGTCCAGCACGCGTCCAATCTCGATATCCATGCGATGAATCATCGCTGCGTGGATGGCCATCTTTTCCGCCTGAAATTCCTGCTGCCCCGGCGTGAGGCTGTCCCACGCGACGGCGCGGGCCAGCTCGTTGCTGCTGATCTGGCTGTGCATCTCGGCATCGGTGAGATTCCAGCGCGGCAGCACGTCCGGCTCAAGCGGAGGCAGGTTGCAATTCACCAGTCCCATCTCTTTCATGCGCGCGTGGCGCTCTTTGCGGATCACGTCCCAGCCGGCTTTGTAGCGATCCTTGTAGAGGGCGATGTCTTCGGGCAACGCCTGAAGCGGGAAATGCGGCGCGGTGAAACAGAGGTATTCAAAGAACGGTTGATCGGCGTGCTTCGCCGCGTGTTCTTTGAGGCACTTGATCGCGTGGTCGGCGATGAACCGCGTGGCGTAGTAGCCGCTGCCCGGTTCGACCGGCGGCAGTTTCACATCGTCCTCCAGGTGATTTTGCGGACTGAAGAATCGGTTGTGGTCCTCGAGCGAGTAAGACCGGTCAAATCCCGCGGGCAGACGGTCGCCGTCCAGGTGCCACTTGCCGGAGTGATAATTGCGATACCCGAGCGGCCGCAAATACGCGGGCAACATCTGCGCCCACCGCGGACGGACACCGTTCGCGCCACTGATCGGACCGAACATGCCGTATTCACCGCGATCCACCTCGGGCAGCAGATCGCGCCGCACCGCCTGGGGATAATGGCCGGTGAGAATCGAAGCGCGCGACGACCAGCACCGCGAGGTGTTGTAAAACTGCGTGAAGCGCAGGCCGTTTGCCGCCAGCTTGTCCAGGTTCGGCGTCTGGATTTCCCCGCCGTAACAGCCCACGTCCGACCAGCCCATGTCATCGGCGACGATGATCAGAAGGTTGGGCTTCGTGACCGGCGCAGCGGCCGCCGACACCATCAGGCTCCCCATGCCAGCGCAAAGGATTAACTGCATCATGACCTTGGTTTTCATCAAAAGTTTCCTTTCCACAGCTTGCCATCCCGCCATTCAGATCAGCTCTTCCCGACCGGAATTCCAAAAGCCACCCGGCCGGTCAAAGTGCGCGATTGCCTGAGGATCCTGCGGCCTGGAGCTATTTGCGGACTTGTCCGGACAGATACGTCGACCACTGCTTGGCGTTGGTGATTTCGCCGTCGCCCGCCCACGCAAAGCCTGCACGATGGACGACATGTCCCTTGGCATCCGGTTTGGTGATCACGAGTGCTTGGGCATTCTTGCCCGGCTTGTCCTCGGCGGGCAGTTCGGCACTGCGCAGAAACATCGCCGCCGGAACGATCACCCCCGTCCCGAGGCCCTTGCCGTCGAGTTGTTCATAAACTGATGCGATCCCCTGCTCCGGCAGGAACTGGATCTGCGCACCCTTGTTCTGCGTCACCAGGCCAATGGCGATTTCGTGCGGAAAATCCATGAGCGGCTTCGCGGCCCGCCCGAACGTGTGCGAAAAGAAGCTGTCCGCTTCAAAGAGCCGTTTACCCAGATGCAGCCGGGTGATGCGATTCTCATAGACGGTTTTGCCGCCCACCTTCACCGGGTATTGATGAACCGTCTTGAACTCTGCCAGGTCTGGTTTGGTCCAGAGGATCTCCGCCTCAAGGTAGGTGTCGGAGGTGACGAGCGTGCCATCCACCCACAGTCCCAGCCCGCCACAACCGCGCGTGTTGCCGACGTGATAACCATCGTAACCTTCGCCGTGATCCTGGTGGTAACTGATCTTCTGGAGCCGGTCCTGTTCATACCATTTGTCGAGGATTGGA
>JAFMIZ010000007.1 GCA_017853715.1 Pedosphaera sp. | reverse complement strand
AACTTTATCCCTGTGAAATCATCGACCGCTTGTGCGATGTGCTGAAGACCGGCGATGTCGTGACAGTTGACCTCGACAAGGCTACGGTGACCGTTGAAGGCACCGGCAAAACCTACAGCTTCAAGCCGCTGGGTGACGTTCGCCCGGTGGTAGATGCTGGCGGCATTTTCAATTTCGCGCGCAAATCCGGGATGATCTCCACCTGACCGCATCCGCGACATTCGCGATGAACCTCCTGCCAGCTCCCCGCTCGCTCAAACGGCGCGCGGGGAGTTTCGTTTTGCCCCCGCGTTCCAGTGTCTTGCTAGATTCTTCCGTGAATTCGCTGGATACCAGGGCGTTGATCCAGCGGCTGCAAAATTGGAATCCCGCGCAGCATCCCGGCGGCAACCAAATCTCTTTCCGCCGACATTCGGATGCGCGGCAGGCAGCCAACATCATCACCATCAAGGTGGAAGCGCCAAGTGATGGGACGGCGCGAAGCACGCTGAGCAGACTGAAACCCGCAGTTCGCGACGAGTTCTATCAGCTTGATATCAGGCCCGAGGGCATCCGCATCGAGTTTCAGGAGCTACCGGGCCTGCGCGCGGCAGTGGCGACGCTGCGCCAGATGCTGCGGGAATACGGGCGCACCCTCCCCTGCCTGACCGCTCAAGACTGGCCGGCATTTGCGCGCCGAGGAGTCATGTTGGACATCTCGCGTGGCCGCGTGCCGAATCTCGCCACGCTGCTCGACCTCGCTGACAAACTGGCTGACCTGAAGATCAATGAGCTGCAGCTCTATATCGAACACACGTTCGCCTACCAAAAATTCACGTCTGTCTGGCGCGAATGGGGCGCTTTAACCGCCAGTGAAATCCGCAAGCTCGACGAACGGTGTCGTGCGCTCGGAATCGATCTGGTCCCCAATCAGAACTCCTTCGGCCACATGCGGGAGTTTCTGGCCTCGCCTGAGCTCAAGCCCCTGGCCGAGATCGCCGAACCATGGCCAGATGGCGGCGGCACTTTCTGGCGTTATCCGACCACTTTTGCGCCGAACCATCCCGGCACGCTCAAGTTTCTGCGCGCCCTTTACGACGAATTGCTGCCCAACTTCACCAGCAAATTCTTCAACGTCGGCTGCGACGAGACTTGGGATCTCGGCCGCGGTCAAAGCGCCAAGGAATGCGAGCAGCTCGGACGCCATCGGGTGTACTTCAATTTTCTAAGTAGCATTCATCGGGAGGTCACGCAACGCGGCAAGCGGATGATGTTCTGGGGCGATATCATCCTGCACAGCCCCGACCTCATCCCCGAACTGCCCCACGACGTCATCGCCCTGAACTGGGGTTATGATGCCGACCATCCCTTCAAACGCGAAGCTCCGCAATTTGCCCGGGCTGGCATCGACTTCTACGTCTGCCCCGGCACCTCGGCGTGGTCAACTTTGATCGGCAAACACGACACTGCCTTCGCCAATTTGAAACTCGCCGCCCGCGAAGGATTGAGGAACGGTGCGTCAGGTTATCTGATCACCGAATGGGGCGATGGCGGACACCCACAGCCGCTCGCCGTGGTTTGGCTGCCTTTCCTGATGGGCGCGGCACTGGCCTGGTCAGGCAAAGCGCCTACCGAAGATGCATTACTCAACGCTGCCAGCCGCGACATTTATCATGATCGTAGCGGCAGAGTTGCGGCGGCAGCACTGGCCCTTGGGCTGGCGCACCGCAAACTAAAATACGTCACCCCCAACGCCACGCCGCTGGGGGCGACCCTCGCCGCCCCGCGACCGGAAACACACGAGCTATTCTGCCGGGACGGCTTGAAGTATTACGCCCGGGTGTCCGGCGCCAATGTTCAAGCAGCTTTGCGTGAGATTCAAAGACAACGCAATGTCCTTCGTCTTAACAGGGCTAGCACTCCGTCGGGCCGGTTGCTGGCCAGTGAATTGGATCTGGCCGCCCGCATGGCAACCGAATCGGGACGCATTCTGTTGTGGCAGCAGGCCCTCGCCGGCGGACGGCGCAGCACCGCGAAGGAAATGGCCAAGACCGCGATTGATTCGCTGCGCAAATTGGAGTCAGACTTCAACGCGTTCTGGCCGTCACGCAACAAGGCGACTCCGGCCAGGTGTTCGCCCTTCTTCCAATGGCGCATCGCCGATTACCTCTGCGGCAAGCTGCATTTCTCTCGCGAGGTTGCCCAAAAGGGCTAGGCTGCCTAAAGTCTGGGCATGGCCATTGCCGACATCCGACGCGACTACACCTCTGGACAGCTCGACCGGAGCGGCTTGGACGCCGATCCGTTCAAGCAGTTCCAGAGCTGGTTTGACGAGGCCTCGCGCGCCAAGCAAGCCGGCGGACGCTTTCGCCGCTTCGGCATTGGCATCTACAAAAGCTTCGCGGCATTGTTTGGCGGTAAAAACCTTGAAGCCAACGCCATGTCATTGGCGACGGTCGGCGCGGATGGCAAACCCTCCGTTCGAATGGTGCTGCTCAAAGGGGTGGACCCGCGCGGCTTCATCTTCTTCACCAACTATCGCAGCCGCAAAGGACGTGAACTGGAAGCCAACCCACAAGGCGCACTGACGTTTTACTGGCCAGAGTTGGAGCGACAGGTGTGCGTCGCCGGACCGGTCACGAAACTACCGCGCGAAGAATCCGAAGCGTATTTCCACAGTCGCCCACGCGGCAGCCAGATCGCTGCCGCCGCTTCAAACCAAAGCCAGCCGGTGATGAACCGCGGTGAACTGGAAAAACTTTTCCGGCAGCTGGAGCAAGAGTTTGCCACCAGCACGGTTCCGATGCCGGAACATTGGGGCGGTTTTGTCCTGTCGCCCGAACGGATCGAGTTCTGGCAGGGTCGCGCCAGCCGACTTCATGACCGATTTTGCTATACGCGCGGCAATGCGGGGGCATGGATTGTTGAGCGGCTGGCACCCTAGCAAGCAACTTCCCCTTGCATTTCAGCTGCCGAGGACGAGCGTGTACTGGGGTTCGGCGTGGCAGCAATTCCGCTGCAGCTGGCCCGATAAAGATGACTGACAGAAACTTCAATGAAGCGGAGGCCAAGACGGAGCCGTGCCGGGTGTTTGTGGGTTACGATGACCCCAAGACACACCAACGCGCTTCGGACGTTTGCAATCTTCTCGCGCACAAGTTCTGGCCGGACATCGAATTTGAACTCCAGCCGTGCGAACTGGGATTGCTGGGCAATGCGGAATATCACCAAAATGCCGTGGAGAGCGCGGCCAATGCCCGGATTGTGATCATTGCCTCCTCCACTCAGGAGCAGAGCCGCTGGCAGCTTCACTCATGGATGGAGGGCGTCCGCGCGAACCGTCATGGCCGCGAGGGTGTGGTGGTGGGTCTGCTGGATCCGGATGCGCCGGAGGGATTGCGGGATTCACTTGAGCTTGCCTTGCGTAGATTTGCTCACCAAGCGGGACTTGATTATCTAACTCATGCACCAACCTGCTGGGTGATGAGTGCGAAGGAAGAGACCGAAACGCTCCCCACTCGCGAGAGGGAGGTCGGCCCCCTGATGGAAACGATGCTTGCGGAGACGCACAACCCCACGCTGGTATCGCCGTGAAGGGCACTCAGCCTCCGTCTTGCGCAGAACGCCAACAGCCATCGTAAGTCGGACCCACTACGACTTCTTCGGCAAGCGTGGGAGGGCTGGTTATGGCGGAGGGGGATTCAGGCGCGGCCGTCCGAGTGATGAGTATCGTATCAGCAGAAGCGCGATTGCTCTTTTCCTCATCGCGAACACGGGCTGCCTCGATAAGCAAATACTCCCATGTTCCCTGCACGGTGCGGCTTGGGGGCTTGCGATAGCTCTGGAGGCTGAAATCACCACCGACCAGCGAAAGCAGGCAGTGAAAGGCCTTGTCACCGATCAACGAGCCCGCAACCGCGTGAACAATCGTTCCCGATTCGATGTAAATCTCCCCGCCGACCTCCGGTGACGAAATCTCAAGAATGCAGGAGCGGCCCCCGAGGCATTCGATTTGGATGACATCAGCCAGACTGACGTGCCGCAGGGTTCCCGTGAATCCTTCGCGCTCCGTCCACGCAATCAAATCGTCCAGCACATTGAAGATGAAGCGGAAACCATCGGCGGCCGTGGGCTTCTCCAGAAAAAGCTCCGCTCCATTGGCCAGACATGCCGTGCGGGTGCACTCGTTCAAATGGCCCGTGAGGATGACCTTCTTGATGCCGGGATGCCGTTGATGAATAAGCTTGAGCAGCTGCACGCCATCCAGTAGCGGCATCACCACGTCAAGGACGACGAGATCAATCGGACACTGCTGGAGGATGGCCAGCGCATGGTCCGCCGCCGCCGCCTGATGCACATCCCATTTCTGGCCGCCCATCCTCGTGAACAATTCACTGGTCGCTTCGAGGAACGCCTTGCTGTCATCCACGAGCAGCACGGAAACTTTCCGGCCAGTCTTTGGCGCAGCTTTCGAGGCTTCCCCTTCAGCAGGATGAGCACTCCTGATCACAGGCACGCTCGCAGACGCCTCGAGCCGCAGTTCGACATCCCCCACCCGAAACGAGTCACCCATGTTGAGGGTGGATTCAGTCACCGGTTGTCCCCTGACGAAGGTTCCGTTAGTCGAACGCAGGTCGCGAACTGTCAGGACGTCGTCCGCGAATCGGACCTCACAATGATGTCCCGACACTGAAGTTTGGAGGATCTGAAAAGAGTTGCCAGCGGCACGGCCAATAGTCGCCCAGTGCTTCCCAAGTTCGTGGGAGAGCCCTAGGTGATCGTTATCAATGACAACCAATCTGGCCATGGTACGCGGAAACGGGAGCAGGTTGACTGCCATCAGATTCAGCAGCCATTATTATCTGCGACCAAACACAAATCACTTGTTTTCAGCGACTTCTCCATCAGAGACATCCTCCTGTTGCTCACTGATCACCGGGGCGATGGCTTGAAGTTTGTCGCCAGTGTCCAGATTTACCAACTTTACCCCCATGGTGTTGCGGCCGGCTTCGCGGATGTCTTTGACGAAAGTTCGGACCATCTGCCCCCCCGTGGTAATGAGCATGATTTCGTCCGCGTCACGAACGGTCAGGGCCCCCACCACAGAGCCCGTCTTGTCGCCCGTCTTCATGGTGATGATGCCTTTGCCCCCGCGGCTTTGGATGCGGTATTCGTCAAACGAAGTCCGCTTGCCGATGCCATTCCCGCCCGCCACCAACAAAGTCGCATCCGCCACCACAATGGCCGCCCCCACGACCGCGTCCCGCTCTGACAGGGTGATGCCTTTCACACCAGCAGCCGGACGCCCCATCGCGCGAACGTCCTCCTCATTGAAGCGAATGCTCATGCCGTCTTTGGTGATGATCACGACCTCGTTCGAGCCGTCGGTCAGCTTAACATCGATCAGCACGTCGTCAGGCTCGATGCCGATCGCGATGATTCCACCTTTGCGCACGTTGGAAAAATCAGAGAGGGACGTTTTCTTCACCGTGCCCTGCTGGGTGGTGAAGAACAGGAAGCCGGGCTGTTCCCAAGTGGTATCTTCGCGATTCTCGCCCGTCTTGGAGAGAATGCGGATCATGGCGGCGACCTTCTCATCCGCCTTCAGCTCAAGCAAGTTGGCAATGCTCCGCCCTTTGGAGGCGCGTCCCATGTCCGGAATCTCATGCACCCGTTCCACATACACGCGACCCGTGTTCGTGAAGAACATCAGGTAATCATGAGTGCTGGCGGTAAACAGATGCTCGACGAAATCCTTGTCCTCCGCTGACTCGCCCTCGCGTGTGGTCATACCGATGACACCCTTCCCCCCGCGACGTTGTGCGCGATAGGCGCTTACGGCGGTGCGCTTGATCAGCCCGCTGTGTGTGAGCGTGATGATGACACCTTCATTCGTGATCAGGTCTTCGATGGCGATTTCACCCTCGTCGGGAACGATCTCCGATTTCCGCGGCGTGGCGTGCTTTTCCTTGATGGCCAGCAGTTCGGATTTGATGATGGCCATGACGCGGGATTCTTTGGCCAGGATGTCCATCAAGTCTTTGATGACCTCCAAAAGGCCTTTGTATTCCGCCTCAACCTTGTCAATTTCGAGGCCCGTGAGCTGGTAAAGCCGCAGTTCCAGAATCGCATCCACCTGCCGCTCCGTCAGCGCATATCGACCGGCCTGAATGCGCGCCTCCTGCCGGATAAGAATGCCCCACTTCTCCACCTGTTCCCGCGACCATTCGAACGCGAGCAGCTTGATGCGCGCCTCGTCGCGGTTGCGGCTGGAGCGGATGATATGGATGAACTCGTCGAGGTTCGCCAATGCGATGAGGTAACCTTCCAGCAATTCGGCGCGTTCCTCGGCCTTGCGCAGTTCGTAACGCGTGCGGCGCAGCACCACTTCACGGCGGTGCTCGATATAGCACTGGATGATTTCCTTAAGATTTAGCGTCTTGGGACGTCCGTGGTCGATCGCCAGCGAATTGACGCTGAAGGATATCTCAAACTGGGTATGCTTGTAGAGGTTGGCAATAACCACTTTGGGCACCGCATCCCGCTTGAGTTCGATGACGAGCCGGCAGTGTTCGTCCGACTCATTGCGCATCGCCGAGATCTCGGTGATGACCTTTTCATTGACCAGGTTGGCAATCTGTTCCTCCAACCCGGCGCGATTGACGTTGAACGGGATCTCGGTGATCACGAGTTGTTCGCGATTGCCCTTGAGTTCTTCCACGCCCACGCGGCCACGCAACTTGATGCTGCCCTTGCCGGTGGTGAAATAATTTCGGATGCCCTCCACACCACAGATGGTGCCGCCCGTCGGAAAATCCGGCCCCTTGATGTATTTCATCAACTCCAGAATCGTGATGCTGGGTTTGTCGATCTGCGCACAGATGCCATCCACCACTTCGCCCAGGTTGTGCGGCGGCATATTCGTCGCCATACCCACGGCGATGCCGGTCCCGCCATTGACGAGCAAGTTGGGAAAGGCCGCCGGAAACACCACCGGCTCCGTGAGCCGTTCATCGTAGTTCGGCGCGAAGTCCACGGTGTCCTTGTCCATGTCGGCCATGAGCAAGGCACCCAGGTGCGTGAGCCGCGCCTCGGTATAGCGCATGGCGGCCGGCGGGTCGTTTTCGACCGAACCAAAGTTTCCTTTGCCATCCACGAGCTTTTCGCGCATCGCCCACGGTTGCGCCATGTGGACGAGCGTCGGATAAATGACTGCTTCACCGTGCGGGTGGTAGTTACCCGAGGTGTCACCGCAAATCTTGGCGCACTTGATGTGCTTGCGACCCGGAAAAAGCGACAGGTTCTCCATCGCATAGAGGATGCGCCGCTGCGAGGGCTTGAGACCGTCGCGCACATCAGGAAGCGCACGGGAAACGATCACGGACATGGAATAGTCGAGGAACGAGTTCTTGATCTCGTCCGCGACGTTGATCTTTTGGATCTTCTCGCCTTGGGAATAAAGTCCGCCCGGCTGCGAAGGCTGCTCGGGGGACGGGTTGGATTCAGTTTCGTCTGGCATGATGCAAATTCAGAAAGAGTTGTGAGCTGCGGCTAAACGTCGAGATTGCGGACGTTCAGCGCGTTGTCTTCGATGAATTGGCGGCGCGGCTCAACTTCATCGCCCATGAGCTTGACGAACATCTCCTCCGCCTCAACGGCATCGGTCAGGTCGATGCGGAGCAGCTTGCGCTTCACGGGATTCATGGTGGTCTCGAAAAGTTCCTTGGCGTCCATTTCGCCCAAGCCCTTGAAGCGATACATCTGGATGCCCTTCTTGCCGACAGCTTTCACCGCCGAGAGGATTTCCGGAATGGAGAACAACGGCGTGACGCTGGCGCGTTCGCCTTCACCTTCAGTCAGTTCAAACAAAGGCTTGTCCTGGGCGGCGTAATGTTCGACCGCCAGTCCCTTCTTGGAAATCTTGCCCAGCAGATCGGCGATGGCCTTGCTCTCCAAGTGCAGGTCGGAGACCTTCGCGCGACGAGTCGGGCCTTCCTTCTTCCGCTCCACGATTTCGGTGTCACTGCCAAACAGGTCAGGGTTCGAGAGCTTGAACACTTCAAGCTCCGCCGCCGTGAGGAAGTAATGAACGGTTTCATCATTGCCATCGCGCACTTTGACCATGGACTGCGGCAAGGAACCATCCGCCGCGCGACGTTCGACGTAATTCGCGAAGTCGCCACCGAGGCGCTTGATGTAGATCGCGTGCTTGTCGAGCGATTCCAGCAACGAGAGGATCTCCTCCAATTGGTTCGGGGCGAATTCACGACCGTCGGAAAGATTCTTCAGCTTCACTTCCTCCGTACCGTTCTGAAGCAAAATCTTGTTCAACTGCGCATCGTCATCGATGTAATCGGTCTTCTTCTTGCGCGTAATGCTGTAGAGCGGCGGCTGGGCGATATACACGAAGCCCTGCTTAACAAGCTGCGGCATTTGACGATAAAAGAACGTGAGGAGCAGCGTGCGGATGTGTGAACCGTCCACGTCGGCATCGGTCATGATGATGATCTTGTGGTAACGCAGCTTCTCGAGATTGAAAGCCCCCTCCCCCTCCCCATCGCCGATGCCCGTGCCAATGGCGGTGATCATTGTCCGGATTTCATTGTTCTGGAGCACCTTGTCGAGGCGCGCCTTCTCAACGTTGATGAGTTTGCCGCGAATCGGAAGAATCGCCTGGAACTTGCGGTCGCGACCTTGCTTCGCAGAGCCACCAGCCGAGTCACCTTCGACGATGTAGAGTTCGGTGTTCTCCGGGTTGCGGTCGGAACAATCAGCCAGTTTGCCGGGTAAACCGCCGCCTGTTAGCGCACTCTTGCGCACCGCCTCACGCGCTTTGCGGGCTGCTTCGCGGGCACGGGCGGCGTTAAGCCCCTTCTCCACGATGCGTTTCGCGATCGGCGGACTCGCGTCGAAGTAGCTCATCAACCCCTCGTAAGCCACCGAGCCGGTGATGCTTTCCACCTCGGGCGACAGCAACTTCACCTTGGTCTGGGATTCAAACTTCGGGTCGGTGTGCTTCACCGAAATGACCGCCGCCAAACCCTCGCGAACGTCGTCACCAGTGATCTGCGGGTCCTTCTCTTTCAGGAGATTGTTGGACTTGGCGTACTGATTGATGGCCCTTGTCAACGCGCTGCGAAAACCGGAGAGATGCGCGCCGCCGTCGGGATTGTGAACCGTGTTGGTGTAGCAGAGCACCTGGTCGTTGTAGCTGTCGTTGTATTGCAGGACCACCTCGACATGCACCTCCACCGGCTTGTCGTCCATCTGCTCCTTCGACTCCTTGCGGAAACTGATCGGCTTGGGATGAATGGGCTCCTTGCCCTTGTTGAGTTGCTTGACGAACTCTTCAATGCCATCCCGGTAATAGAACCGCTCAAGCTCCGCCGCGGAGTTACGCTCATCGGCAAAAATGATCTCCAAGCCGGAATTCAAAAAAGCCAGCTCGCGCAAACGCTGGGCAATCCGGTCGGCTTTGAATTCAACTGTCTCGCGGAAAATCTCAGGGTCAGGCTGGAACGTGATGAGCGTGCCGGTGCCCTTGGCCTTGCCGATGACTTCGAGCTTCTTGATGGTTTTGCCGCGCTCGAATTCCATGTGATAAACCTGACCGTCGCGCGACACTTCCACTTCAAACCACGCGCTAACGGCGTTCACGCACTTGGCGCCGACGCCGTGGGTGCCGCCGGAGAATTTGTAACCTCCCTGACCATACTTGCCGCCGGAATGCAGCGTCGTCAGCACCATCTCCACACCCGGAATCTTGTATTGCGGATGGATGTCCACCGGGATGCCGCGCCCGTTATCGCGAATGCTGATGGAACCATCCACATGAATGGTGACTTCAATCCTGGAGCAATGCCCCGCGAGATGCTCGTCCACGGAATTGTCCAGAACCTCGGAGACACAATGATGCAGGGCACGTTCGTCCGTGCCGCCGATGTACATGCCGGGTTTTTTCCGAACGGCCTCAAGGCCTTCAAGTTTGCCGAGTTTCGACGCATCGTAGTTTTCGGAGACCATTCCCGACGGGGGGACAACTGGCTCGGCTACAGGGGCTTCGTTGGACATATTTTCGTGAAAAATTGGAGGCTGGTTTGAAGCCTCCAAACAGTATCAAAACCATAGAAAAATCAGCCTGCACACACAACCCGTTTCTGCACCCAAAACCACTATTTGTTGTGCTGAAAAAGAGCTTGCAACCAAACCGGTTGTGGAGGTGAAAGATTGACTGGAACTCAAAACCAACTTGATTTGCCCCCGCCCGACTCTACTTTTCCTCCCGCATGAGCCGCGCGGGTTTGCGCGGCTCAATTTTCAACCGCCCGAACCATGAATTTGACCAATCAAACCGACGCATTTGTCCGCCGCCACATCGGTCCTCGTCCCGCCGAAATGCAGGAAATGCTGCAAACGCTTGGATGTGCTTCCTTGGATGCTTTGGCGGACGCTGCGGTGCCCGCCGGGATTCGGCTTCCCAAGCCTCTCGACCTGCCCGCGCCGGTTTCCGAATTTGAAGCCTTGGCCGAGCTACGCGCGGTGGCACAAAAAAACCAAGTATTCCGGTCGTTCATCGGCATGGGCTATTACAACACCATCACGCCGCCGGTCATCCAACGGAACATTCTCGAAAACCCCGGCTGGTATACCCAGTACACCCCCTACCAATCGGAAATCTCCCAAGGCCGCTTGGAGATGTTGCTCAATTTCCAGACGATGGTCTGCGACCTGACCGGCCTCGAAATCGCCAACGCCTCGCTGCTCGATGAAGCGACGGCCTGTGCGGAAGCGATGATGATGTGCCATCGAGTCAAGGAGGCGGAAAACCGCAACGTCTTCCTGATCGCGAGCAACTGCCACCCGCAAAACATTGAAGTCACGCAAACCCGGGCCAAAGCGCTCGGCATCGAAACCACAGTTTGCCCGCCAAACGAATTCGAGTTCACCGCTCAAGTCTGCGGCGCGCTGGTTCAGTATCCGGACACGTTCGGCACCATAGGAGACTACACGAACCTTGCTGATGAGGCTCATGCTGCGGGAGCACTACTGGTCGTTGCCACGGACTTGCTGGCGCTGTGCCTCATCAAGCCGCCCGGAGAATTCGGAACTGACATCGCCGTGGGCAGCGCGCAACGCTTCGGCGTGCCGCTGGGTTTCGGCGGACCGCACGCGGCCTTCTTCGCCACGCGCGATGCATTCAAGCGCCAGATGCCCGGACGCCTCGTGGGCGTCTCCAAAGACTCGCGCGGCAAGCCCGCCCTGCGACTCTCGCTCGGCACCCGCGAGCAACACATCCGCCGTGAAAAGGCCACCTCCAACATCTGCACCGCCCAAGCCCTGCTGGCGAACATGGCCGCGGCCTACGCCGTCTATCACGGGCCGGAGGGTCTGAAAGCCATCGCCGGCCGGGTGCATGCGCTCACGCAAGCCCTGGCGGCTGGATTGGAGAAGCTGGGTTACACCACCAACGCCGCCCACAGCTTCGACACGTTGCATGTCGACCTCGGCAGCGTGGCCAGTGCCGACCTCGTTCAAATCGCCGCGTCGCATCGCGTTAACCTGCGAGCCATTGACGCCAGGACCGTGGGCATTTCCCTCGATGAATCCGTCACCACCTCTGACCTGGCTGCGCTGCTACAAATCTTCAATGGCAACCGCCCGCCACAGTTTGCGCTCACAGACCTCCCAGCACCCCAATCAGCAATCAGCAACCGGCAATCCGAATTCTTAAAGCACCCCGTCTTCAACCACTACCACTCCGAGACGGAGATGCAGCGCTACCTGCGCAAGCTGGAGAGCAAAGATCTTTCGCTCTGCCACGCCATGATTCCGCTCGGCTCTTGCACGATGAAGCTGAACGCGGCCAGCCAGTTGTTCCCCGTCAGTTGGCCGGAGTTCGGCGCGTTGCATCCGTTCGCACCGGGGAGTCAAACGCAGGGCTATCAGGAGTTGTTCCGGCAGTTGGAAACGTGGCTGGCTGAGATTACTGGTTTCGCTGCCGTGTCTCTGCAGCCAAACGCCGGTTCGCAGGGCGAATACGCCGGCTTGCTGGTCATCCGCGCTTTCCACGAATCACGCGGCGACAAGCAACGCGACGTTTGCCTGATTCCCTCGAGCGCCCACGGCACCAACCCCGCCAGCGCGGTTATGGTCGGCATGAAGGTCGTGGCCGTTGCTTGCGACAAGCAGGGCAACATCGACGTGGCCGACCTCCGCGCCAAAGTGGAAGCTCACCGCGCCGATCTTTCGTGCCTGATGGTCACCTACCCCAGCACGCACGGTGTGTTCGAGGCGAGCATCCGCGAGATCTGCGCCATCGTTCACGAGGCGGGCGGACAGGTTTACATGGACGGGGCCAACATGAACGCGCAAGTCGGCTTGACCTCTCCCGGCTACATCGGCGCGGACGTCTGCCACCTGAATCTGCACAAGACTTTCTGCATTCCGCATGGCGGCGGCGGTCCGGGTATGGGCCCGATTGGCGTGGCCGCACATCTGGCTGATTTTCTCCCCGGCCATCCGGTAACGAACTTGGGCGGCGAACAGCCCATCGGGGCGGTCTCCGCCGCCGCTTGGGGCAGCGCGAGCATCCTACCCATCTCCTGGATGTATATACGCACCATGGGCGAGCCCGGCCTCACCGAGGCCACCAAAGCAGCCATCCTCAACGCCAATTACATCGCAAAGCGGTTAGAGAATCATTTCCCCACGCTGTACCGCGCCAATGGCCTTGTGGCCCACGAGTGCATCCTTGATTTGCGGCAGTTCAAAGCCACCACAGCGGAAGATGTTGCGAAGCGACTGATGGATTTCGGCTTCCACGCGCCCACGCTTAGCTGGCCCGTGGCCGGAACATTGATGGTAGAACCGACGGAGAGCGAACCCAAAGCCGAGTTGGACCGATTCTGTGACGCCATGATCGCCATCCATGGCGAGATGCAGACGGTGGAGACCGGCGCGATGGACAAGCAGAATAATCCGCTGAAGCAGGCGCCGCACACGGGTGACATGATTGCGACGAGCGATTGGAACCGCCCCTACTCGCGCGAACAGGCAGCCTTCCCCATGGCTGGGTTGAAGGACTTCAAGTTCTGGCCCGCCTGCGGCCGCGTGGACAATGTGTTCGGCGACCGAAATCTGGTGTGTTCCTGTGCCGGGATGGAAGCTTACGGTGGGACCTGATCAAGGCACCACCACGCCGAGGATGTTTTGGCGGGGAATGGGTCCGTAAACACGGCTGTCCGCTGATTCCGCGCGATTATCACCCAAGACGAAGTAGTGATCGGAGTTGCAATCAAATGCTTCAACACCGGACTCGTGATAGCTGAAAGTTTTGGTACCTGGGCGGAGGTATGATTCCGGCAGTTTCAGACCGTCCACAAAAACTTTGCCGCCATTCAACTCCACGCGCTGCCCTTCGACTGCCACCACACGCTTGATGGAAAGGCAACCCACTTCGGGATCACGAATCACCACGATGTCTCCCCATTGCGGCTTGCGGAGCAAGAACTCAACCCGGTTCATCAAAAACGCGTCTTCGTCCCGCAGGGTAGGACTCATGCTGTTGCCAGATACAACGACTTTCTGGAAAAGGAAATGCGAGCCCGCGAAGTAGGTTGCCACAGCGATGACCGCAGCGCACAAACAGTGAACCAATTGCTGCCCCAGCGTGGCCTGTGACCTGGCCACATGGGTCGTCACGGATTCCTTCGCTGCGACTTTGGTTTCGTCCTGCGTTGTCATGTTACTCCCAAATGTTTGCCTGACCACAAAATGCAACATTTTGGCAGCGGCACAATTCGGACGATTACTGAACCGCACCCCGGGAGAAACCACTAAGTCGCTTGGCCATCAAAGTTGATTCCAAGGCAAAACTCGAAAGGCTGGCCCGCGGAGCTCAGTGTGATCAGAGCGCGGCCAGCCCCAGCCAGAGGCGGCTTCATTTGAAAAGACCGCGACGCTTTGATCACGCTCCCATGCCGTCTTCAAACGAACCGCCCGCCAGCGGGAAGCAAAGGTGGTCACGCACCCATTGGATGCCATTTGTGCTGCATGCATCGAGATCGCGATAGGCACTCTCGGCTTCGACGACCAACGGCGCGGTCTTCTTGCCCGTCAACTTGCAGTAACGCTGGGGATAGCCCACATCAATGAGCATCTCCGCATAGCGCATGAGGTTCAGTTCGCCGGTCGGCAGATCGGTGAATTGCATCGCGCGGCCCGGCCATTCCGGCTCCATCTTGCGGAGGGCAACCCCGCCTCGGATGACGAAATTCTTCACGTGGGCGGCGTAGATGCGTTCACCCAACGCACGGAATCGAGCCTCCCACGCCTCACCTTCCCAGCAATGGGACGGATCGGCATTCACGCCGAGACATTTATCGCCGTCACATGCGCCGACAAGCGCGCGGAAATCGTCCGCCGTCATTGCGCCCGTGCCGGGGTGAATTTCATGGCAGAGATAAATCCCCAGATTGTTCGCGTGAGCGCGAATCTTCGCCGTCTTTTTGACAAAGCGCTCCTTGCCCTCAGCGATCAAATCGTAGTCGCCCCCCTTCCAGAAGCCCCACGGATAGCCTGTCGCCACTTCCCAACCGAAAGCCACGCCCCAGAACATCGGCACCACGCGCACCCCCAGTTCGGCGCACAAGTCGAGCAAGCTGAGCAAATAATCCTCCGCCCATTTCTCAATCTGCGCTGGAGACTTCTTCGCCACATCGGCCGGAATGAACGGACGAATCGTCGGGCTGCCAGTCCAGGCCGTGGTATGCACCCAGAACGGGCAATGCGCGGAAATGCCGTCCAGTTCCAAATTCGCCTTCTGGAACGCGGAACGCACTCCTTTCGCCGTGAGAAGACCGTGGGCCCCTTGCAGCATGAAGTTGGATGGCTGCGCGCCGGCTGCGCCGGACTTCTTGGCGTAGGCGAGGAATTGCGGAAGTGACTTGGCGCCGTGCTGCGCGCCCTCGATGCTCGGATGATAGATTGCGTTGGCCATGTGAGATGTTTTGCTGAGTAGCTGCTCCAGCATTATTCTCCGGGCCGGCGAAGGCAAACGAAATTCAGTTGCAAACTTATAAAATCCGCGGACGATTTTAGCGGCGGTTCCGGAGCCTTTTGACCCTTTGATCATGTCCACGTTTTACGACACCCACGCGCACCTCGATTACGACGACTTTAAACCGGACCTTCAGCAAGTTCTGGAGCGTGCTCACACCGCAGGCATCACGCGAATGTTGAGCATCGGCACAAACCTTGACAGCTCGCGCCGAGCGGTGGCCTTGGCCGAAAAGCACGAAAGCATTTACGCCGTGGTCGGCTGGCATCCCACCGACACGATGAGCGCGCCCGCGGATGTTCGGCCCGCCCTGCGCGAATTGGCGCGGCACCCGAAGGTCGTCGCGCTCGGTGAAACCGGGCTGGATTACTATCGTCTGCCCAGCACGCAAGGTGGGACTGCCGCCGAGGACGAACCCATCAAACGCAAGCAGGCTGACATTTTTCAACAACACCTCGAAGTCGCCGCCGAACTCGGGCTCAACTGCGTCATTCACCAGCGCGGCGACTGCTTCGAGCCGACCTTGGAAATTATGCGCCCCTTTGCCAATCGGGTGCGCGGACAATTCCACTGCTTTGCCGGCACCGTCGCACAAATGCAGCGCGTCCTGGAGATGGGCTCGCTCGTCAGCTTCACCGGCATCGCTACCTTCAAGAACGGCCAGAACGTCCGCGATGTCATCACTGAAACACCTTTGGGCAAGTTCATGCTGGAAACGGACTGCCCGTATCTCGCGCCGGTGCCGTATCGCGGCAAACGTTGCGAGCCAGCCTACGTGAAGGAGATTTCGGAGGTCGTCGCACAAGTGAAAGGCTGTTCGTTGGAAGAATTGGGCCAAGCCACTTGCGCCACTGCGCACGCGTTTTTCCCCAAGCTGAAGTAGGTCTCTTGCGCTCCTACTTCCCCGCTAGCGCCAAAGACTCCGCGAGCAGCTCCGCCATGTGCCGCAATTTCACGTTGGCCAGATGCGAGATTTGATGGCGGCAACTCGTGCCCGAGGCCACCACCGTCGCATTGAATGGCAGAGTCTTGAGTTGTTCCGCCAGCGGTGCGCCGATTTTCATCGAGAGATCGAACTTGGAATTCAACATCCCAAAACCGCCCGCCATCCCGCAGCAGCCCGTCTCCAAAATGGTCACCGTGCGGTTGGGCAGACGGCCAGCGATGTCGTTCAGGTAACGCGTGTCCGTCATGGACTTCGCGTGACAATGGACATGGATCGCCACGACCCCGCCCCGCTGGTTGAACGCGATCGCCTCCGGTTCGGCCGCCAGCAGGTTGGCGATGAATTGCTCGAACATGAACGACCGGGCGGCCACGCGCTCGGCGTTCGGAATCTTCATCTCCGCGTAATCCTCCGCAAACATGGACCAGCAGGAAGGCTCCAAGAAAACGATCGGTGCCTGGTCCACCTGCGCGTTGAGCACGGCCACGTTGTGCTCCCCGTGTGCGCGGGCGGCATCCAGATTCCCCTGACTGAAGGCAGGCCTGCCGCAGCATTTGCGCTTGCCGAGCAGGGTGACTTCAAACCCCGCCGCCTCGAGCACCTGCACCGCCGCGATGCCGATGCCCGGCTCGTGGTAACGCACGAAGGTGTCATCCCACAAAATCACGCGGCCGCGCGGCGCGTAACGTTTGCGCGACTCGCGCCCGGCAAACCAGAGGTCAAAACGATTCTTCGTGTAACGCGGCAATGCGCGCTCCGTCGCCAAACCCAACAACCGCCCCATCCAGCCCCGCGTCAACGTGGATTCCAGCGCCCAGTTCGCCAGCCCCGGCAACGCGGTGCCCATGCGCCCGAGTTTGTCCACGTCGCTGAACATTTTTTCCCGCCACGTCAGCCCGTCACGCTTGATGCGGGCGTGTTGCAGTTCCGCCTTGAGCAACGACATGTTCACGTTCGACGGACACTCCGTGGTGCAGGCCTTGCACGAGAGACAATTGCTCAGCGCGTAATGGAGTTCCGGCGAGAGCAGCGGATCGCCGCCCACCCGCGCTTCCAGCGCCGCCTGAATTGTGTTCGCCCGACCGCGCGTGGACATGCCCTCCTCACCGGTCGCCACAAACGTCGGGCACATCGTTGGGGTCCATTTTAGGCAGCCACCGCAGCCATTGCATTGTTCAAGGTTCTTCAGGAACGCACCGTCCTTGGCGCGGAAGGCCAGTTGCGGCTCGAACGGAAGCTTGAGTTCATGCCGCTTGGCGAGCCGCAGGTTGTCGTCGATCTCGTAACGTCCATCGGGGATGATCTTGCCAGGGTTCATCGTGTTGTAGGGATCGAACGACCGCTTGATCTCCTTCATCACCCCGAGCAATGCGTCTCCCAGCTGGTCACGCATGAATTCCGTGTGGGCCATGCCCACGCCATGTTCAGCCGCCAGCGACCCCTTGAACTCCTTGACCAACGCGGCCACCTCCACGGCCAATTGCCGGAATACCTTCACGCCATCGGGCCGGTGCAAATCCAACACCGGTCGCACGTGCAACAAACCCGACGCCGCATGTCCGTAGAACGACGCCTGCAAACCGTGCCGATCAAGAATGCCGCGCAAACCGTTGACGTAAGCCGGTAGTTTCTCCGGCAACACTGCCGCATCCTCGATCACCGTGGCCGGCTTGGCGTCGCCCGCCATGCCGGTCAACAAGGACAACCCGGCTTTGCGGATGCTCCAAAACAGCGCGGCCTCCGTAGGATCTTTGACCAACAAGAAGCGATGGGTCAGGTTCTTGGCGATCACTCCGCGGAACTTGTCTTCGATGTCGTCAAAGAACTCGACCGCCAGAATGGATTCACACGGATTGGCATCCAGATCAAGCAGGTCGCGGGCGCGTTGGAATTTCACTTTGCCGCGCGTTTGGTCGAGCAGCAGACGGTCCACGTGCTCGATGGCTGCTGGTTTCAGGTCCAGCAATTCCACTGTGGCCTGCATCGCGTCCGGCACGGAATCAAAGAACAATATTGCCAGCCCCTTGCGCTCGGGCAACGGCACCAGCCGCAGCTCCGCCGACGCAATCGCGGCCAGCGTGCCCTCGCTGCCGGAGAGGATGTCATTCAAATTCACCGCGCTTAGGCATCGCTCCACCGCATAAGCCGGCCAGCGTTTCTTGAGCCCCTTGGGCCGACGCTCGGAGATCTCCAAGCCGTGCAGGAACATCAAGTTCTCGATCACCTCCCGCTGCTTTTGAAGCGCGTCGCGGTGCGCACCCGTCTTCACCACGCTCCCGTCCGCCATGACCAGTTCCAACTCCACCACGTGATCGGAGGTCACCCCATAGTAAGGCACGTGCGCGCCGCTGGAGTTGTTGGCGATCATCCCGCCGATGGTCGCGCGGGAACTGGTCGCCACATCCGGTCCAAAACACAACCCGTGTTGCAGAAGGAAATTGTTCAGCTGATCCAGCACTACGCCCGCCCCGACGCGAATCGTGCGCACTTCCGCATTGAATTCGGCGATGCCGCGGTTGTAGCGAGAGAAATCCACCACCACGCCTTCCCCCAATGCACCGCCTGTCAACCCGCTGCCGGCCCCGCGCGGAATGACGGATAACCCGGCTTCGGCGGCGGCCATGATCACCGAACTCGCCTGCTTGGCTCCGCGTGGGAACGCCACCGCGATCGGCTCCACCTGATAATGCGACGCGTCCCGCGCATACAAATGCCGGGTCAACGCGTCAAAACGCACCTCGCAACTTGCGGCGGAGAGGATTGACGTTTGTTGGGCTGGTGTCATTTGCGGCTAACTAACCATTGTGGCAGCCTGATGACAATCCCAAGCAATCAAGCATCAGACTGGACGCCAGTTTGACTCTCCGCGTTCCGCCGCTACATTCGCGTCCCATGTCGCGCAAACCCAACGGCGAACGCATCCAACTCCGGGGCGTCCGCCACAACAACCTGAAAGGTTTCGACCTCGATCTGCCGACGAACCGGCTCATCGTCGTGACCGGGTTGAGCGGCTCAGGCAAAAGCTCGCTGGCATTTGATACGCTCTACGCGGAAGGCCAGCGACGATACATCGAAACCTTTTCGCCTTATGCCCGCCAGTTCTTCGACCGCATGGACAAGCCGCGCGTGGACCGCATCTGCGGCATCCCGCCCGCCATCGCCATCGAGCAGCGCAACGCCGTCCGCACCACGCGCTCCACGGTCGGCACGATGACCGAGATCTGCGACTACATGAAGCTGCTCTGGCCCAAGCTCGCGCAACTGCACTGCAAGCAATGCGGCCAGCCCGTGCGCAAGGAACCGCCGCAATACATTTGGGAGAAACTAAACGCGGAGCGCGATATTCGGAGCGCGGAACTGATCATCACGTTCGACGTGCCACTCTCGGAGAAGCTCTCGCTGGGCGAATCCCTCGCGTTGGTCTCCAAGCAAGGTTTCCAACGCTTGTTGTTCTGCGGCGAAATCATCCGCATGGACTCGGCAGCCTCCCATTCCGCACTCCGCACTCCACGTTCCGCGCTCACCGTGGTGCAGGACCGCGTGAAGCTTGCGCCCGCCAATCGCGCCCGATTCGTTGAAGCCTGCGAACAAGCCTACCACTTCGGCAAAGGCAAGCTGGCGATTCACGAGCTGGACGCCTCCGTTCCGCATTCCACGCTCCCCGCTCCGCGTTTGTTTAGCTCGGGTTTGCACTGCAGCACCTGCAACCTCGACTACTGCGAACCTTCCGCTGCGCTCTTCAGCTTCAACCATCCGCTAGGCGCGTGCCCTGCCTGCAAAGGCTTCGGTCGAACCATTTCCATTGATTACGACCTCGCCATCCCCGATCGCTCGCTCACATTGGCGGGCGGCGCCGTGCGTCCGTGGCGCAGCGGTTTCAGCGCCGAGTGCCAGGCTGACATGGCGAAGTTCTGCAAGCATCGCACAGTCCCCATGGACGTGCCGTTCAACCAGCTTTCCGCCGCCCATCAAAACTGGGTGCTCAACGGCGACCCCGATTACGGCACCGACAAAGATCACGAATGGCCCCGCGCCTGGTATGGCGTGAAGGGCTACTTCCGCTGGCTGGAGACAAAGTCCTACAAGATGCACGTCCGCGTCTTGCTCTCGCGCTACCGGCGGTACACCACGTGCGAAGCCTGCCACGGCGCGCGCCTGAATCCCGATGCGCTGCTCTACCGGGCCCTGCGCGAGGATGTAGGTTTGAAAATTGAGGATGGCGATCAGACAAAGGCTCCATGCTCCATCCCCCCTCCTCCATCTTCGGTGAATCTGGCCAATTTCTACGCGCTCAGCGTCACCGAGGCCTTGGCTGTTCTAAGCTCACCCCCCCAAAAACCTGGAGCCAAGACCCGAGACCCGATCACTCTCGCTGTCGACCAAGTTCGCTCCCGCCTGCAGTTCCTTGCCGACGTCGGGCTCGGTTATCTCACGCTTGATCGCCCCACCCGCACTTTGTCTGGAGGCGAGACGGAACGCGTGAACCTCACCACCTGTCTCGGCACCAAGCTCGTCAACACGCTCTACGTGCTCGACGAACCCAGCGTCGGCCTTCACCCGCGCGACACGGACCGGCTCGTCAAATTGCTCGAACAGCTGCGCGACCAAGGCAACACCGTCGTCGTGGTCGAACATGAAGCCAGCGTCATGCGTGCCGCCGACGTGATTCTCGATCTTGGCCCCGGCCACGGCGCAACCGGTGGCGAACTCGTCTTCCAAGGTCCTTACAGGAACATTCTCAAGAGCAAAACCAGTCTCACCGGTCAATACCTTAGCGGACGAAAGCAAATCGAAGTGCCGAAACGTCGGAGTGTTGGAGCCGCGGAGTGCCGGAGTGATGACTCTCCCACGGACGCGCAATCCAATACTCCGTCACTCCAAGACTCCACTGCCCCATTCCTCCGCCTCTCCCACGCCACGCGTCACAACTTGAAGGACGTCGCCGTGGAAATTCCACTGGGTCGCTTCGTGGCCATAACCGGTGTCAGCGGCTCCGGCAAAACCACCCTCATCCGCGATATCTTGTTCCCCGCGCTGCAGGCAAGGCTGGGCGAGTCAGGTGAAACCGCCAAAGCCTCGGACCGGATTGGTGCCGACGAAAACTCCACGCCCCCGGAAGACGATTCCGCACCCCACGCTCCGCACCCCGCGTTATTGGCGGGCCACACGCACCTCTCCCGCGTGCTGATGGTGGACCAATCCTCGCTGGGTAAAACACCCCGCTCGAACCCGGCAGTTTACACCGGCGCTTTCGAGCATATCCGCGAAGTGTTCGCCCAATCGGAGACCGCCAAGCAACGCGGATACAACGCCAGCGCCTTCAGCTTCAACTCCGCTGTTGGCCAGTGCGAACGCTGTCGCGGCGCGGGGTTCGAGAAGATCGAGATGCAGTTTCTCAGCGACGTGTTCATTCGCTGCCCCGATTGCAACGGCTGCCGCTATCGCCCGCACATTCTGGAAGTCAAAATCCGTTCCGCGTTTCGCACTCCGCGTTCCGCGTTAAACTGGTCCATCGCCGACGCCCTCGATGCCAGCGTGGACGAGGCCGTCGAGTTCTTCGGCCAGTTCGCCGAATCAAAGCCTGCGCAGCGCGCATTGGCGGCTTTGAAGCTTCTGCAAGATGTCGGCTTGGGTTATCTCGCGCTAGGCCAGCCCATCAATACCCTCAGCGGCGGCGAAAGCCAGCGGCTCAAGCTGGCGGCGCATCTTGCAGAGGCCGAAACCGCGGTATCCCGGCCCCCAGACGCCAAAGGCCAGACCCTGTTCATTTTCGACGAACCCACCACCGGCCTGCACTTCGAGGACGTGCGCGTGCTGCTGCAAGTCTTCCAACGATTGGTGAACGCCGGTCACACCGTGCTCGTCATCGAGCACAATCTTGATGTCATCAAAAGCGCTGACTGGGTCATCGACCTCGGCCCCGAGGCGGGCGCGGACGGTGGACAAGTTGTGGCCGTTGGCACCCCGGAGGACATCGCGAAGTGTAAAGCCAGCTACACGGGCAACTTCCTGCGGGAGGTGCTGCCATGAAATCACCTCGGAACTCCATCCAGATTCACGGCGCGCGCGAGCACAATTTGAAGAACCTCTCGCTCGCGATTCCGCGCGGGAAATTCGTGGTTGTCACCGGCGTCAGTGGCTCGGGCAAGAGCACGCTCGCGTTCGACCTCATCTTCGCCGAAGGCCAGCGGCGCTTCCTCGACTCCATGAACGCCTACTCCCGCCAGTTCGTGGAGCAGATGGCGCGGCCCGACGTGGATTTGATCGAGGGCCTGCCGCCAACCGTCAGCATCGAGCAACGCACCACGCGCGGCGGCGGCAAGAGCACCGTCGCGACCGTGACGGAGATTTATCATTTCGTCCGCCTGCTCTTCGCACGTCTCGGCACGCAGTGTTGCCCGGATTGCCACGTGCCTGTCACCCCGCAGACGCGCGATGAGGTCGCCGCCCGACTTCACCGCGAACTCAAGCAGCGCGGCGGACTGCGCCTGCTCGCGCCCATGGTCAAACGCCGGAAGGGCTTTCACACCGATGTCGCTGAGTGGGCGTTGAAACACGGCTACGCTGAAATCCGTGCGGATGGCAAATTGCGCCCAGCGAGTGAGCGACTGCGATTGGATCGTTTCAAGGAGCACGACGTCGAAGTTGTCACTGGGGTTTTGAACCGCAGGGACGCAGAGGCGCGAAGGAAGGATCGCTCCACGTCTCCACGCCTCCGCGTCTCCGCGGTGAAAACTGGCTCTCAACTGATTGATGAGACATTGAAGTTGGGCAACGGCACGTTGCTTGCGCTCGATGCGCATGGCCGAGTGACAGTTCATAGCACCGAACGGGTCTGTCCGTCGTGCAACCGCTCGTTTGAAGAGCTTGATCCAAGGAATTTCAGCTACAACTCCCCCGCCGGCTGGTGCCCGCGTTGCCGCGGCTTTGGGGAGTTGTTTTACATCCCCGACGTTGAGCGCGGCGCCAACGCCGATTCCGTCGAGGAAAGCTGGTGGAGCTGGGCACAGGAACGCGAGGTCTGCCCGGAGTGCAATGGCGCCCGGCTTAATCCCGTGGCACGAGCCGTGCGATTGTTCGGAGTACCGCCTTTAGGCGGTTCCCATCACGTGGCCAACCCGCCTAAAGCCGGGACTCCAAACGGGACCAGCATTGAATCGTTCTCTGACCTCGACGTCGCCACCGCTGCGCGTTTGTTTGCGAAGCTCAAGTTTGATGCCCGATCTGCCGCCATCGCCCAGGATATTCTCCCGGAAATCCGCGAGCGCCTGCGATTCCTCAATGAAGTCGGGCTGGGCTATCTTCAGCTGGGCCGCGGTGTGCCGACGCTTTCGGGTGGCGAAGGACAGCGCATCCGGCTGGCCGCCCAATTGGGTTCCAACCTGAGCGGCGTGCTTTACGTTCTGGACGAACCCACCATCGGCCTGCATGCGCGGGACAACGAGCGGTTGCTGAACACGCTGGAACGGCTCCGCGCCCGCGGCAACTCCGTGATCGTCGTCGAACACGACGAGGACACCATGCGCCGTGCGGATCATGTGATTGATCTCGGCCCGGGTGCCGGCGTTCACGGCGGGCAGGTCGTGGCCAGCGGCACGCTCAAAGAGTTGATGCGGCACAAGGACTCGGTCACCGGTCAAAGCCTGCGGGCACAGGAGGAGAAAATCTACCCCTCACGAGGCGAACGGCGGCTGGTTGGCAAGGAATCCGCTTTTGTTCTACATAACGCGGCGAAGAACAACCTGCGCGACCTCACAGTCCGCTTCCCATTGGGGCGGTTCGTTGCCGTCACGGGTGTCAGCGGCTCGGGCAAGAGCACCCTCATCCGCGAGTGCTTGTTGCCCACCCTGACCGCAGCGCTCAAGACCCGAAGCTCAAAACCTAAAACCCGGAACGCCACACACATCACGGGCCACGAAAGCATTGCCGCCGTTTACGAGGTGGACCAGTCGCCCATAGGCCGCACACCGCGTTCGATCCCCTCCACCTACGTGGGCTTCTTCGATGATATCCGTCAATTGTTCGCCCTGACACCTGAGGCACGAATCCGGGGTTATTCCGCCAGCCGTTTCTCGTTCAACAGCGCGCAGGGCCGTTGTCCTGAGTGCGAGGGTGCGGGCGTCACCAAGCTGGAAATGAACTTCCTGCCGCCCGCCTTCGTGCGCTGCGAAACGTGCCGGGGCGCTCGCTTCAACCGCGAGACCCTCGACATCGAATACGCCGGCAAAAACATCGCCCAGGTGCTGGAGCTGAGCGTCGAGGAAGCGCTGACATTCTTTGCCGCGCATAAAAAAATTCAACGCGCCCTGCAAGCCTTGCACGACACGGGCCTGGACTACGTAAAGCTTGGCCAGACCAGCCCGACTCTCAGCGGCGGCGAAGCGCAGCGTGTGAAGCTCGTGAGTCACCTGCTTACCGGACTGCGCCAAAGTCCCGCCGACCGCCCCACTCGCAACTCGAAACCGGGAACTCGCAATCTGTTCATCCTCGAAGAGCCCACCATCGGCCTGCACATGGCCGACGTGCGGCGACTGGTCGAAGTGATTCAACGGCTGGTGGACGCAGGTCATACGGTCATCGTCATCGAACACAATCTGGATCTGGTGGCCGAGGCGGATTGGGTGATTGACCTTGGACCGGAAGGCGGCGAAGGCGGCGGGCAGATTGTCTGCGAAGGAACGCCCCCGACCGTGGCGCGCAACAAACGCTCGCACACCGGCCGCTTCCTGCGTAGCGTTTTGAAGCTGAGATGACCGAACCCTACGAAGAGTTGTTGAACGGCGAATGGCACCTGCGCCTCGGGCCCGGTGAACGTCACGAGCGCATCTGCAATCGTCTGCATGACACCATCCGGGCCAGCATTGCCAACTTTGCCAGCTCCCAGCTGCTCGCTCCGCGCACCAAGATCCAACTCAACGCCCACCATGCCGTGCGCCCTGACCTCGCACTGCTCACCACCGCCAACCAGAAACTGTGGCTGGCGGTGGAGGTCGTCAGCTCCGACGACCACAAGTGTGACACCGTGCTGAAAAAGCAGGTCTATGAGGATGTCCGCGTGCCACGCCTCTGGATGGTGGACCCGCGCTACGACAACGTGGAGGTTTACCACTCTTCGCAATACGGGTTGATCCTGAAAACGATTCTGGCCTGCGATGATGTGCTGGCCGACAGCCTCTTGCCGGAGTTCCAGTTAAGCCTGCGCGAATTGTTCGCCATCGGCTGAAAAAAGACCCGGTTTTTGCGTGACAAGTTGCGCCTCATTCCTAAGATGACGGCCCTTTGCGACCCTATGGTCTAGCGGTTAGGACACCTCCCTTTCACGGAGGTAGCCCGGGTTCGAGTCCCGGTAGGGTCGCCAATCTTTCTTCTCACGGCTTTTCCTCGCTCCGACCAATAGAATCAGCCACTTCCTCAGTTTCTAGCAACTCCGGTATGCGACGATTCACCCGGTTCGCCGTTGATTCAAACTTTGTTTCGTGGCAACACAAGACCACCCGCGTCTCCATTTCCTGCTGCAAAGTGCGCGGCACCGCCTCCTGGCGCCTCCGCTGGCACGACGCCAGCAAGATCCATATCGCATATTTTTCACCGGTCGCCAGGCGGCCGAATCACACGCCTCCAAGGTGCGGAAACGCTGGCCGGCACGGGGTTGGAACTTGGAGCCAGTTCCCCCGATACGTTGCCCGCCAACTCCCCACCACGACTGTTCCGCCTGGGATGCGATTGAACGAGTTGGGGCGAGGCACACGATTGACCGCCCCGCCCTTTTTCCGCACTCTGACGGCATGGGAAACACTTTTGGCCAGCTCTTCCGAATCACCACGTGGGGCGAATCGCACGGGGGCGGCGTAGGCGTTGTGGTGGACGGCTGCCCACCCCAACTCACCCTGACCGAGGCTGACCTTCAGCCCGACTTGGACCGCCGTCGGCCCGGCCAATCCAAGATCGTCACGCCCCGCAAGGAGACGGACGAAGTCAAAATCCTTTCCGGCACGTTCGAGGGCAAAACGCTTGGCACACCCATCAGCCTCATGGTGCGCAATGAAGACCAGCGCTCCGAAGCCTACAATGAGATGGCCACCAAATTCCGTCCGTCGCATGCGGACTACACCTATCAAGCCAAGTTCGGCATCCGCGCGTGGCCCGGCGGCGGTCGCACCAGCGCACGCGAGACGATTGGGCGTGTGGCAGCGGGAGCCATAGCCAGGAAGATTCTCAAGGAACAGTTCGGCGTGGAGATCCTCGCGTGGGTGCAATCCGTCAAAGACATCGTTGCCACTGTTGACGAAGAGAAAGTCACCTTCGCGCAGGTGGAGTCCAATATCGTGCGCTGCCCGGACCCGGCAATGGCAGAAAAGATGATCGCGCTGATCGAGCAAGCAAGGAACGACGGCAACACCGTGGGCGGCGTCATCCAGTGTGTCGCCCGCAAAGTTCCCGCGGGCTGGGGCGAACCCGTGTTCGACCGGCTGGAGGCCGACCTGGCCAAGGCCATGATGAGCCTCCCGGCCACGAAAGGTTTTGAAGTCGGCTCCGGCTTCGCGGGCACCGCGTTGACAGGGTTGGAGCACAATGATCCCATTCGCAACGTCGGCGGCGAGGTTCACACCACCAGCAACCGCTCCGGCGGCGTCCAAGGTGGCATATCCAATGGCGAAACGATCTATTTCCGCACAGCGTTCAAGCCCGTGGCCACCGTGATGCATGAACAGGATACCGTGGATACGCAGTTGCAAAACACCACGCTCAAGGGCCGTGGCCGTCACGACCCGTGTGTCTTGCCACGCGCCGTGGTGATGGTGGAAGCGATGACGGCTTTGGTGCTCGCGGATCACGCCCTGCGACAGCGGGCGCAGTGTGGTAAGTAGCAGTTGGACCTCGGTGCCGCTTTCCCTCGCGGCAGTGTCGTGGCAATCAGATAAACTTCCCGGGATTAAGAATCCCCTTCGGGTCCAGCGCGCGTTTGACGGTGCGATGCAAGGCGAGGGATTCAGGCGAAACGGCCTGCGGCCACCAACGTTTCTTGGCAAGCCCAATCCCGTGTTCCCCCGTGATGCTGCCACCCCACGCAATCACCTGCCGGAACAATTCGTCGAGGCAATCTTCCGAACGCTGCTTCGCGCCGGGCTGTTTGAAATCCACCATCACATTCGTGTGAATGTTGCCGTCGCCGGCGTGACCGAAGCAGGCGAGTTGCAGCCCGTGCCGCCTCTGAAGCCGCGCGGCAAAGCGGAACAAATCCTGGAGCTTGCCGCGCGGAACAACGATGTCCTCGTTCAGTTTGGTCAGTCCGGTATCCCGTAGTGCGTAGGAAAATTCACGGCGCACCTTCCAGACCGCCTCACAAGCCTCAGCCCCCAGCCCGCGCTGCAGCGACAAGGGATGATTCCGCCGCACGACGCGCTCCAGCGCCTTTATTTCGCCGCGCACCGAGGTTTCGTGGCCGTCCAATTCGACGATGAGGTGAGCCTTGCAACCGCGCAACTTTTCACTCTTGGTGCGCCGATAGGCCGCCCGAAGCGTGAACTCATCGGCCACTTCCAGGGCGCAGGGCAGAAAGCCCGCTGCAAATATTCCTGCCAGCGCAGCCAAGGCATCGCGAGTGGAGGAAAACCCAACCGCCAGATTGGCGCGAAACGGTGGCAACGGCAACAGCTTGAGTGTGGCCTCGGTGACGATGCCCAGCATGCCTTCGGAACCAACGAACAACCGGTGCAGATCGAAGCCGGTCTTGTTCTTGTGGGTTCGGCTCCCGAGCCGGGTGATGGCACCATTCGCCAGCACGACTTCCAAACCGAGCACGTAGTCACGTGTCACGCCATACTTGAGGCAGCGTGGTCCGCCCGCATTGGTGGCGATGTTGCCGCCGATTGAATTGTCCGCGCGGCTCGCCGGGTCCGGGGGGTAGAACAACCCAAGCTTTTCCACCGCCGCCTGAAATTCGGCCGTCACCACAGCCGGCTCCACCACGGCCACAAAATCCTTGCTGTTGATCTCCTTCACGCGGTTCATGCGCGCGGTGGAGATCACGATGCCGCCACGCACAGGCACACAGCCCCCCACGTAGCCGTGCCCCGCCCCGCGTGCTGTCACCGGAATGCGGTGCCGGTTGGCAAAGGACAATACTTTGGAGATGGATTTGGCGGAGCGCGGAATGACGACGGCCTCCGGCATGGCAACCGCAAACCATTTGTCACCGGAGTGCGACCTCAATGCGTCGGCGGCCAAGGACACTTCACTGGCGGGTATCAGTTTGCGCAGCTGCGCGGCGAGTCGCGGAGTGAGCGCAGGCATGGCTTAGGAATCGGAGTTACCCGCCGATCGCCCACCTTCTCCGGCGAAATCAGCCAACAGCACTTGTGCATCCTCGACTTCAGGTTCGGGAACCTGCACGCGGATGCCGCCTGCCGCCAGCGAGTAGCCTTCCATGCTCAACGCGGCCAGCTCACCGGTGACCACCGAGTGAAAGCCGGCCGCTTGAAGGCGGGAATTGATGAGTTGCGCGTCGGCGGAATTGAACGCGGTGTGGACGGTCACGAGGTTCATGCGGCGTTGGCAGATTTTTGCGCGGCATCGGAGTGGGCCGGGGTCGCACGGACCTCAGCGAAGACAATGATGCCTGCGCCCGTCTGGTGTGTGCTCTGAACCTGCGCTTCGACCTGCTGGCCAACTTGTGCCCCAGCATGATTCACCACCACCATCGTTCCGTCAGCAAGGTAGCCGATGCCCTGATTCTTTTCTTTGCCTTCGCGAACAATCTTCAGGCTCAGTACTTCACCCGGCAAGAGGATGACCCGCAAGCATCGGGCGACTTCGCTCAAGTTGACGCAGCTGATGGATTGCAGCTCCGCGATCTTGGCCAGGTTGAAGTCGGTGGTGTAGATGCGTGCGGCGAGATTGCGGGCGAGGCGCAGGAGCTTGGCGTCCACACCGGTCTCGTCAGGAAACTCCGCGTCGTGAATCTTCACCTCGTTGCGCACGTTACGCTGGATGCGGTTCAACACTTCCAGCCCACGCCGTCCGCGGGCGCGCTTGATGGGATCGGTGGAGTCGGCGATCTGCTGCAGCTCCCGCAGCACGAACCGCGGCACCACGATCATGCCCTCCAAGAAACTCGATTCGATCAGGCCAGCCACCCGACCGTCGATAATCGCACTGGTGTCGAGCAGGATCAGATTGTCCGCCTTGGCCTGACGGGTGAAGCGCACATAGGGGATTATAAGCGAGAAATCCTCCTTGTTGCTGCGCATGGCCAAAATCATACCGATGTAGCCAAAGGCCAGAAACAGACCGATGCGGATCATGCGCCGGACCGGGTCATCCGGGTCATCGATGAACAGACCGGACTGGTCAACCAGCAGCGCGACGACAGACCCCAGAAACAGACCGAAGGTGGTGGCGGAGAAGGCCCGCAACGAGAAGCCCTTGAGCATCTCATCGATGGCAATCATCACGCCGCCAAAGCCGAAGCCGATGAGCATCCCCAGAAGAGGATGCTGGGCGTATTCCGGCCGCACCTGGCTGATGGCGAAACCCGCCACGGTGCAGAGAATCAGAAACAAACTTCGTATGACCCAGATTGCCATGATCAATAGGAGCGGACCGCTTGGGTGACTTTCCCGAATCAGCGGCGGGGTTTCAATGTTTTTCACCTGCCAGCATTACCCGGCCAGGCTTGATTTTGCTCTCGCAGCTTCCGGCACGGTTCAACATGCTGGGCGCATGACTGAAGTTTTCATCGCCCTGATCACGGCACTGATTGCGGGCGGACTGGGTTGGTTCATTTCCCAAGCCAAGGCGGCGGCCGTGGCGGAACGGGCCAGACACGCCACTGAAGCCCTTGCGCGCGCCGAGGCTGAATTGCAGACGCTGCGGCAGCGCACCACAGAATTGGAGGCCAGGCGGGCGGTCCTTGAGGAGGCCCAGGCCAAGCTTAAGGAGTCCTTCACTGCGCTCTCCGCAGAGGCCTTGAGCCAGAATGCGAATGAATTTCTCCGGCTGGCCGGCGAAACCTTCGGCAAACTGCATCAACAGTCGGCGGGCGAACTGGCAAAGCGCGAGCAGGCCATTGACGCCCTCGTAAAGCCGCTCCGCGAATCCTTGCAGCGCGTGGACTCCACCATCGGAGAAATCGAGAAGTCCCGCGCGAGTGCTTACGGCCAGCTTTCCAAACAGCTGGAATCCCTGGGCACCGCCCAGATCATGCTGCAAAACGAGGCTTCCAAATTATCCACTGCCCTGCGCTCGACCACGACCGCCGGAACTTGGGGGGAACTCCAGCTTCGCCGCGTCGTCGAGATGTCCGGCATGTCGTCCTATTGCGATTTTGCCGAGCAGGAATCCAGCGGCTCGTTGCGTGCCGACTTGGTGGTTCGACTTCCCGGCGGACAGCAAATCGTCGTGGACGCGAAGGCTCCGAACGATGCTTATCGTGAAGCGGCCAACACCGCCGATGACACGGTGCGCGGGGCGAAGCTGGCAGAGCATGCCGCCAAGGTGCGCGGACACATCGACGCGCTGGGCGCGAAGTCATACTGGGAACAATTCCAGCCCTCGCCCGAGTTTGTCGTGCTGTTCCTGCCGGGCGATCAATTTCTCGCCGGCGCGTTGCAGGCAGACGCCACGTTGATTGATCGGGCCATCGGCAAGAAGGTTCTGCTCGCCACGCCCGCCACGCTGATCGCGCTCCTCAAAGCCGCAGCTTACGGCTGGCGGCAAGAAGACGTTTCCAAGAATGCGCAGGTGATCGCTGAATTGGGGCGCACGCTTTACGACCGAATCACCACGTTCGCGAACAATCTGGATGATGTGGGACGCGGTCTGGAGAGCGCGAACAAGGCTTTCAACAAGGCGGTTGGCTCCTTTGAACAAACACTTCTACCCGGGGCGCGCAAGTTCACCGAGTTGGGCGCCAAGGGAATGAAGACATTGGAGGAGCCAAAAATCGTGGAAAGCGCCCCGCGCGACGTCGCGAAGCGCAGTTGATTTCAATATCGCCTCACGCAAAGGGCGCCACGGACGCAAGGAAAGCAGGCAGTGAAAGATCGCGCGCCGTGGATGAAACGCCCTGCAACCGCAGCACCACTGACCGGTTCATTTCCCGATGACTTCATGACCGGGCGCGTCACTACGTGCGCGCTTAAGACAGCGCGCCCGACCGCCAGCGCGCTCACGGGGGAATGCGGAAACATGGTCTGGAGCAAATCTCACGAAGTCTCTTGGGGGGACTTCGCGACCTTTGCGCGGGGCCACCTCGGGAAAAACTCCATGAAGCCAATGCCAGTTGCCGTGTCGCGGATTGCCGTAGGCTGAGCTTCAAGCGCGCGACTGGACTAGGGCCCGGAACCGATTCCCCAGATGTTCGGGATGCGTGAGCGTATGGAACTGGCGGGTGCGTTTGGGGTTCCAGTCGCCAAAATTGCTGTCCGGCTTCCAGGCTTCGGCGGCAATTCGGGTGAGAAACCGGGCCTGCGAGTCGAAGGCTTCGGTGTCCAGCCCCGCCGCGATTCCGGTCTTTTCGATCCGCGCGAAGTTCACGTGCGCGGTGATGTCCTGCTCGCCAGGCTTGCCTAGCACGTCTTCATTGGCACGGTGATCCCGGTAAGCACGCAAGGTTCCCTTGAGTCGCTCTGGCTGGAATTCTCCCGCAGCATCGAAGCCGTAGTCGAAGGTCACCAGTTTCCCTTTGCGCAACCAGCGAGCCGCCCCATCCCACCATTTTTCAGCGGTGGGGCTGACTTCGATTGTGTAGCCGTCGGGCAGCACCGAGAGGAGATCGGGCGAGGATGGAAGACCCAGGATGGAGGTCGGAGGAGGCGCAGTCAGCCGCGCCCACACAAACTTCTCCCCATCGCTGTCGACGCCCCACTCAAACCAAGCACCCGCTTTTGCATCCCACCCACAGCGATGCACCGGCATGGCATCCAGTAATTCGTTGGAAAAGATGACAGCGAAACTGTCGGTTGGCTGAGAAAAGGACGAATCAGCCCCGAGCGAGCCCACCCACATCACCTTCGACTCGAATTCTGCCAGACGTTGTCGCTGCCATTGCCGCCGGCGGGCTGACGGCTCCAACAGGCGATAGGTCGTGAGTTGAAACACCTTGGGGCACCTTATTCGCAGCCAGCCGAGGATATCCGCCGCCAGTTTTCCGTCGTGGGCCCCGGCTTCAACTAGTTGCAGGGAAGTGCATTCCGACTGCTCAAACCACCGGCCAAACTGGAAAGCAAGCAATTCGCCGAAGATCGGCCCGACACTGACACTGGTGAAGAAGTCGCCGCCGCGCCCCACTTTGTCCCCTTCCTTTTCATAGAATCCAAGTTCGGGACAATACAAAGCCAACTCCATGAAGCGGGCAAAGGCGATTGGCCCGCATTCCGCTATTTCCCGGTGGATGAAATTCACCAATTGGTGCATGACTTGAAGAGTGGTAAGGATTTAGCTACTACTTCCACAACGTTGGAAGGATACCTATGGCAAAAATTGACGCATTCTTCAATTTGATGTTCGAGCAAAAGGCTTCGGACTTGCACATGTCGGCGGGCAACCCGCCGATCCTGCGCATCGATGGCCAATTGCAACGCGTGGACTACCCCCCGCTCGAAAGTGACAATCTCAAGGCCATGCTCTACGAGATTGCGCCCGAGTATAAGATTAAAATCTTCGAAGAAACGGGCGACGTGGACTTCGGCTACGAAATCCCCGGTCTCTCCCGCTTCCGCGTGAACTTCTTCAACCAGAAGAACGGTGTCGCGGCCGTGTTCCGCCAGATACCGAGCAAAGTCCTGTCCTTTGAGGATTTCGAGAAGTTGGATGCGCCGATGCCCGCCGTGCTCAAGAAGTTTGCGATGCTGCATCGTGGCCTCGTTGTCGTCACCGGTCCCACGGGTTCCGGCAAATCCACCACGCTCGCAGCGATGATGGATTACGCAAACAAGAACCGTAAGGACCACATGATCACGGTGGAAGATCCGATCGAGTTCGTGCACGAGAGCAAAAACTGTCTTGTGAACCATCGCGAAGTAGGCATTCACACCAAGTCGTTCGCTTCCGCCCTGCGTGGGGCCCTGCGCGAGGACCCGGACATCATTCTCGTCGGTGAAATGCGCGATTTGGAAACTATCGAACTCGCGCTCGTGGCAGCCAGCACCGGTCACTTGGTGTTCGGCACGTTGCACACGCCCAGCGCGGCCAAGACGGTTGATCGTATCATTGACGTTTTCCCGGCCGAACAGCAGAACAAGGTGCGCACCACCCTCTCCGAAGCGTTGAAGGGGGTCATCGCCCAGAACCTGTTCCGGCGCGTCGACAAGAAGGGCCGTGTGGCGGCATTGGAAATTCTCGTGTTCAATACCGCGGTAGCCAACCTTGTGCGCGAAGGCAAAACCCACCAGATTCCCGGCATGATCCAGGTCGGCAAGAAATACGGCAACATGCCGCTCGACGACTCCATCATGGAGCATCTTCGCATGAAGCGCATTTCGCCCGAGGAAGCCTACGAAAAGTGCCTCGATAAGAAAAAATTCCGCCCGTTCCTGACCCACCCACCGGAAGAAGATGAAGGTTGACCAAACAAAGGCGAACTATGCGACGCCCAGAACTTGATTACATCCTGACGACCATGCTGGAGTCCCAGCCGGAGGTGTCCGACCTCCTGTTCACGGTGGACAAGCCCTTGCAGGTGGAAGCCTACGGCGAACTCAGACCGGTGGTGGTTGATCCACCCATCGAAATACTGACTCCTTTCCAAACCGAGATGATCGCGCTGAACCTCGTGGGTGACAATCCCTGGCACCTGTTCGATTTGATCCGTCACGGCTCATGCGACGCGGCCTACACCCTTTCCGATAAGGCGCGCTTCCGCATCAACGTGTTCTCCCGTCGCGGCGATCTCTCCATCGTGTTGCGGAAGTTGAACACCAAGATCCCGACGCTCGATGACTTGAACCATCCGCCGATTCTGAAGCAGATGCCGAAGGAGAAGACCGGCTTGATTCTGGTCACTGGCGCCACTGGCTCCGGTAAATCCACCACCCTCGCGGCGGTGCTGGCCGAAATCAACGCTTCGCGCGCCGTCCATGTCGTCACGCTGGAAGACCCGGTTGAATTCGTGCACCCCCACAAGGCCGCCACGTTCAACCAGCGCGAACTCGGCACGGACTTCGACACCTACGCCAACGGCCTTCGCGCCGCTTTGCGCCAGGCTCCCAAGGTCATCCTCGTCGGCGAAATTCGCGATCGCGAAACGATCAAGATCGCATTGAGCGCAGCCGAAACCGGTCACTTGGTCGTGAGCACCCTGCACACCACGGATGCCGGTCAGACCATTAACCGTATTCTTGGCATGTTTGAACCCGAGGAGCAGGAGCAGATTCGCGAACGCCTCGCCGACACCCTTCGCTGGGTGGTCAGCCAGCGTCTCGCACCCAAGATCGGCGGCGGACGTCAGGCTCTGCTTGAAATCATGGGCTCGAACCTGCGCATCCAGGAATCTGTTCGGCTCGGCGAAAGCGAAGGCAAGACCTTCTATGACATCATCGAGTCCAACTACCACTTCGGCTGGAAAACCTTCGACCAGGCCTGCTACGAGGCCTACGAACAGGGTAAGATTACCGAGGAAGTGGCGCTCATGTATGCCACCAAGCGCGGTGTGCTGACCCGGAATATTGACAAGCTCAAGAAGATGCGAGGCGAAGCCACCGATCACGGTGCAATGTTGCGCATGAAATCTGGCGGCACCGATCCGTCCGCCTTTGCCCAAAACAAACCTGCCGTCGCCGGCATCAAACTAAAATAGGTTATGTCAGACCAATTTGAATTCATTGGCACGTCGGACAAACCCGCCCTGCTCGCGTTCTCCACGCCGGACTGGATGGAAGAAGCCCGCACCGCGCTGTCTGAACTCGGCTACAAAGTCCACACTGCGGCCACGCATGGCGACTTTTTGGTCCGCTTCTCACAGGCCCGCTATCAAGTGGTGGTGATTGAGGAATTGTTCGCCGCCAACGACATCACGGAAAACCTGACGCTCCAGGCCGTGCAGAAAATGCCCATGACGCAGCGTCGTCACTGCACGTTCGTGCTGTTCGGCGATTCGTTCCAGACCTTCACGCCGATGCAGGCCTTCCAGCAGAGTGTTCATGCGGTCATCAACCCCTCCGAACTGTTCCTCCTGAAGCAGCTGGTCGAAAAGACCGTGGCGGACAATAATTTCTTCCTTAATAATTATCGCGAAGCGCAAGCACGCGTGCTGGCGGGGGAAACCCGCGACTGATAGCCTCCGGACATGCGTCTGGATCAGGCCTTGGTGGAAAAGGGAATTTGCGCAAGCCGAGAAAAGGCCCAGCGCGCGATCATGGCGGGTCAGGTTCGGATTAACGGCCACCCTGCCCGCAAAGCCAGCGACGCCGTCAACTCGCAGGATCAGGTTCAATTACTGGCCCCGGAAAAGTTCGTCAGCCGGGGCGGCTTTAAACTGGAGCATGCGCTCCAACATTTTTCCCTGAATGTCACCGGACTGACCGCCGTTGACTTGGGCGCTTCCACCGGCGGATTCACGGACTGCTTGCTCCAATCGGGCGCAGCCAGGGTTTATGCCGTGGACGTCGGCCACGGGCAGCTCGCCTGGAAACTGCGTCAAGATTCGCGCGTGGTCGTGATGGAGAGGACCAACGCCCGCACGCTCACCCCTGCCGGCTTCCCCACCCCCTTTCACCCAGCTGACCTCGTGGTTATTGATTGCTCATTCATTTCACTGACCAAACTCCTCGAATCCGCGCTTCGCTTGGTCAAATCCGGCGGAATCATTGTGGCTTTGATCAAGCCCCAATTCGAGGCAGGCAAGGCCGAAGTGGACAAGGGTGAGGGCGTGATCACCGACCCGGCGGTGCATGAGCGGGTCATCCGCGAGCTGCATGACTTCGTCGGCACCATTGACGGCGCGGGTTGGGTTGGCTTAACTGAATCCCCGTTGCTGGGCCCGGCAGGCAACAGGGAATTTCTGACGCTGATTGAAAAAAAACGTTGAGCACATCGAGCGGGTTGGCCTGGTGGGCAACCCTGAGAAGTCCGCTTGCGTGGAGGTCCTGCAGCAGGCGGCTTCGCTCATCCGCAGGACCGGGCGGATGGTCCTTACCGAAGATTCGACAGCGAACTCTTTCTCCCTGAAGATGCCAATCGAACGGGACGTGGTTTCGCTCGCCCGGAAAACAGACCTGGTGCTGGTCTTTGGTGGCGATGGCACCATGCTTCGCGTCGCGCGGGAAATCGCTGGGGCACGGACTCCCATTCTGGGCATCAACATTGGCGGGCTGGGATTTCTCACCGGCGTTCCCTCCGGCGACCTCAAACACGCCCTGACACAAATCTGGCAGGGCGACTACACGTTCGAGCCACGGGCCCTGCTCCAAGCCACAGTTGAATGTGGCAAAACAAAACTGCGCGCCGCTGCCCTGAACGATGTGGTCATCAGCCGCAGCGGCACCTCGCGCCTCATCGACCTCGATGTCGCCGTGGATGGGGAGCCGCTGACGCGCTATCGCTGCGACGGCTTGATTGTGAGTTCGCCAACGGGTTCAACGGCATACTCGCTTGCCGCCGGCGGCGCCGTGGTGCATCCGACCGCGAAAGTCATCGCGCTGACTCCGATTTGCCCACACACGCTCTCCAATCGATCACTCGTGCTCCCGCTGACTTCCACTGTCGAGATACAGGCAGCAAATCCGAAACCAGCAACGGTTCTCAGCGTAGATGGTGATTTGACCTGCGAACTGGATGCGGGCGACAAGATTCTCATCCGCCAGAGTCAGCGCACCGTCCGATTGATGCATCTGGCGGGCAGTTCATTTTACAAGGCACTGCGGCGCAAATTGCATTGGCGGGGAACCAACCTCACCTAGTCCACAACCGACAATCAGGAGCATTAAAAATGGTTCGGCTAAAAGACATCGCATTGCAGGCGGGCGTTTCCGTGATGACAGTGTCGAAGGCGTTGCGCGACGCCCCGGACGTATCGGGTGCCACCAAGGCGCGAATCCGCGATCTGGCCAGGCAAATGGGCTACGTGCCCGACACAGCTGCGCAGGGCCTGCGCACCCGTTCCACCAAACTGCTCGGTTTGGTTGTGTCTTCGCTCACCAACCCCATCTTCGCCCGCATTGTGCTGGCTATCGAGGAACGCGCACATGAACTGGGTTACGACCTGATCCTCGCCCATACGCACAACAAAGTTGACCGCGAGGGCGAAGCGATCCAACGCCTGCTGGCACGGCGAGTTGAGGGATTGATCATTTCACCGGTTTACCGCTTGGCGTCGGAAGACCGGGTTTACCGGGAATTAAAAAACAACGGAACCCCCACTGTCGTTCTCGGTCACACGGCTCCGTTTTGTTCCCAATTCCTGAACGTTGCCTGTGATGACAGCGCTGGAGCCTACGCGGTGACCAAGCATCTTCTGTCCGAAGGCCATAAACGCATCGCCTACCTCGCCGGACCACCCGTCACCCCGTGGACACGTGAGCGTTTTGAGGGCTACCGCCGCGCGCTCCGCGAGGCCGGACTCGACGTGGATGACAAACTTGTTTTCCAGGCCGGCCGGGCTATTGAGGACGGTGCCAAGGCGGCCTTGCAAATGATCAACGAGGGCGAAGTGCCGACAGCCGTTCAGTGCGTCAATGACATGGTGGCAGTGGGTGCAGTTGAAACACTGCTCCAGCAGGGCTACCGCGTCCCCGAAGACGTCTCCGTAACGGGCTTCGGAAATATCCTGCTTAGCCAACACTTCCGCGTGCCGCTGACCACCATTCGCCAGCCCAAATTCCACCTCGGTCAGGCCGCCATGGATCTGTTGATGCAAATGCTCAGAGGCGCACGCCCGGAGCCCAAGCGTATTCCCGCGGAGTTGCTGGTCCGCGACAGCACCGGCCCGGCTCCGGTTGGCAAGAAAAATGCAGCCTGACGGGGCATGAATGAAGAATTCATGCACAAGATAAAACGCGGTGCCCAATTACTGGCCATCGGTGTCCTCGCAGCAGGCGGTGTCTGGGGTTGCTTCGCTCTCCGAGAATGGAACGCCAACAAAAACCAACGCGCATTGTCCGCGGAGGTGGACCAGCTGTTTGAGGCGTTTCACAAATATAAATCCATCATCGGCCAGTATCCCACGGGCAGCAACGCGCAGATCGCCAAGTCCATTCGTGAAGGCGACAACTCAAAGCGTCTTATGATCATGGCCGTGCGCGACTCGCAATTGAATGCCAAGGGCGAAATTGTCGACCCATGGGGCACCCCGCTGAAAATCTACTTCGCGCAAAACGAAGTGCTCATCCGCTCCGCCGGACCCAACAAACAGTTTGAAGATGCCAAGGCAACCCTGAGCGACGACTATTTCCGATCTGACTAGTTGTCGGTTCTGCCAGGAGTTCCGTCTTGTCACGGATCCCGGACGCAGCGATGCGTTCGGGGTTTGCTTTTTCAAGAGACCTCAACCCACACGCCGCCACTGCGCCACGAACATCCCGTTGCCCTGGAATTCCTGCGGCCAGATGAACTGCGCGGGCTGCCCCTTGATGCCCAGCTTCGCTGCTTCCTCACGCAACACGGGCAATGCGGCCGGCTCGAATTGCGGGTGCGATTGTTGGAACGCCTCGACCACACCCGTCGTCTCCGCCCGTGTCAGCGTGCATACGGCAAAGATTAATCGTCCGCCGGATTTCAGCGCCCGCGCGGCATTGGTCATCAAATGCAGTTGTAGCTGCGCCAGTTCTTGGACGTCGTTGGCCGTCGTGGTCCAGCGCGCGTGCGGATTGCGTTGCCAAGTCCCGACCCCGCTGCACGGCGCATCCACCAAGATGCCGTCGAACTTCACCGGGAATGGCAACTGCTCGCCGCCCTCCCAAGGTGCGCTCTGGTAATTCTGAATCAAGGCACGCGCGGCGCGTTGTTTCAGCTTGGCCAAACGCCACTCCGCCTTGTCGCTCGCGAACACCTGTCCCCTGCCCTGCATCAGGTCTGCCAGATGCAGCGTCTTGCCGCCCTCGCCCGCGCAGGCATCCCACCAAACATCCCCAGGCTCGGGCGAACAAAGGGCGCTTACGGCTTGCGAACCGATGTCCTGCAACTCGAATTCGCCCGCCTTGAACGGCTCGGCAGAGAACAAATCACGCAGGCCCTGAAATTCAACGGCATCGCGCATCAGCAGCCCCTTGTGGACCTTGCAATCGCCGAGCTTGTTCGCCAGTTCACGTGCCTTGCCGGGCCTCGCCCGCAGCCACAAGCGCGGCTCACGCTGCAACGACCTCAACCACGGTTCCGGACACTCCATCTCCGCGGCCAGCCATTCGGGGACCGCCTTGGCTCGCAAGGCGTCAGCGGGCAGAGCAAAGGGATTCTTGTGATACTTGTCCGCCAGTTCCAGCGACCATGCCACCCGCGACTCCACTTCACGTTTGCGGTCGTGCCACCCGCGCCACCGGTAGTAGGCGAAGACCGCCTTCGCAATCTCGCGCCGTTGTGCTGCCGTGAGCAAGGCGTCCGCTTTCAACGCCTCACGCAATACACCGTCCGCCGGACGTTCCTTGGAAGTCTGGCGGATGACCCTGGCGGCGTATTGAATCTCTAGTGGAGACATGCGGGTTCCGTCTTGCGGTCCGGCGAAGACAGCCTAGGTGAGGACCGGCCAAAAGTCTTTCGCATTCCACATTGGACTGTGCAGCTGTGACGATGCCCGACCTCCGCCTCGTCGCAGACGGCGCTTTTTGTAATACGCAAGACGATGCTCCACGCTTTTCCGCCGCTAAGCCTTCGCAACTAACTGCCGAAGCACATACGGCAGGATACCGCCATGCTTGTAGTAATCGATTTCGATCGGCGTATCGATGCGGCAGCGAACGGATACGTTTTCCACGCCGCCGTCCTTGCGGGTGATCTTCAGCATCAGGTCCTGCTGGGGCTTGATGTTTGCGTCAAGACCGACGATGTCGTAGGTCTCGGTGCCGTCCAGCTTCAGGGTTTGCGCGGTGGTGCCATCCTTGAATTGCAACGGCAGCACGCCCATGCCGACGAGGTTGCTGCGGTGAATGCGCTCGAAGCTCTGCGCCACGACCACTGTCACGCCTAGGAGTTTGGTGCCTTTGGCCGCCCAGTCACGGCTGGAGCCGGTGCCGTATTCCTGTCCGGCCACGATGATCAGCGGCGTGCCCTCGGACTTGTAAGCCATGCAGGCATCGTAGATGTACGTCGGCTGGCCGGAAGCAACGGTGATCGCCTTGTCCGGCGCGGGCACACCCTTGCTGCCGAAGTAGACCGTGTAACCGCCTTCGACGCCCGGGCACATCAGGTTCTTGATGCGCACATTGGCGAAGGTGCCGCGCGTCATGATGCGGTCGTTGCCACGACGTGAGCCGTAGCTGTTGAAGTCGGCGAACTCGACGGCGTTGTCAGTGAGAAATTTTCCAGCGGGCGAAGCTTTCTTGATCGCACCGGCAGGCGAGATGTGGTCCGTGGTCACGCTGTCGCCGAAGATGCCCAACGGCCGCGCCCCTTCGATGGGCGCGATGCCCGCAGGCTGCATGGAGAAGTCCGTGAAGAACGGCGGCTCCTGGATGTAGGTGGACTTGATGTCCCACTCATACACGTTGCCCACGCTCGACGGGATCTCGTTCCACTTGGGATTCTGCTTGGCGAAATCCTTGTAGAGCTTGCGGAACACTTCCGGCTTGAGCGCGGACTGCATCGCGTCGCGCACTTCCTGCAATGTCGGCCAGATATCCGCAAGGTAAACGGGCTCGCCGTCCTTGCTCGTGCCGAGCGGTTCGCAGCTCAAATCAATGTCCGCACGGCCAGCCAGCGCGAAGGCGACGACCAGCGGCGGCGACATGAGGAAGTTTGACTTCACGTTCTGGTGCACGCGCGCCTCAAAATTGCGGTTTCCGGACAGCACGCTCGCGGTGACGAAATCATTCTTCACGATGGCATCCTCGATGGCCGGGTCCAGCGGACCGGAATTGCCGATGCAGGTCGTGCAGCCGTAGCCGACCGTGTTGAACTTGAGCTTGTTGAGATAAGGCGTGAGGCCGGTCTTCTTGAGGTAGTCCGTCACGACACGCGAACCAGGAGCCAGCGAGGCTTTTACGGCGGGGTTCACCTTGAGACCTTTTTCAACGGCCTTCTTGGCGAGCAAACCGGCGGCGAGCATCACGCTGGGATTGCTGGTGTTCGTGCAGCTCGTGATCGCCGCGATAACCACCGAGCCGGTGCCGATGGTGGCCTTCTTCTTGGCGGCAGTTTCGACTTTGACGGCCTTGCCGAACACCTGACGGCTCTTGCCGAAGCCATTCTCGGCGACGGGACGTTGCACGGCGTTGAAGAACTCACGGCGGAGATTGCCGAGTTCGATGCGATCTTGCGGGCGCTTGGGGCCGGCAACGCTGGGCTTTACGCTCGCAAGGTCGAGGTCGACCACTTGCGAGTATTCGATCTGCCCCGCCTGCGGGATGCCCCAGAGGCCCTGCGCCTTGTAATAGCTCTCATACATCGCGCAGTGCGCTTCGCTGCGGCCAGTGGCGCGCAGGTAGTTCACGCACTCCTCGTCAATCGGGAAGAAGCCCATCGTCGCGCCGTATTCGGGAGCCATGTTGGCGATGGTCGAGCGGTCGACTACGGGCAAAGCTCCCGCGCCGGGTCCGAAGAATTCCACGAACTTGCCCACGACCTTCGTCTTGCGGAGCAGTTGAGTCACTGTCAGCGCAAGGTCGGTGGCGGTGACACCTTCACCGAGCGAACCGGTGAGATGCACACCCACGACGTCGGGTGTCAGGAAGTAAACCGGCTGACCGAGCATGCCCGCTTCGGCTTCAATGCCGCCCACCCCCCAGCCCACGATGCCGATGCCGTTGATCATGGTGGTATGCGAGTCGGTGCCGACGAGCGTATCCGGGTAATAGATACCATCCTGTTCAAGCACACCCTTGGCGAGATATTCCAAGTTGACCTGATGCACGATGCCGATGCCGGGCGGGACGACCTTGAACGTGTCGAACGCCTGCATGCCCCATTTGAGAAACTGGTAACGCTCGCGGTTACGGCTGAATTCCAGTTCGAGATTTTTCTGCATTGAGTCGGACGCCCCGGCGAAGTCCACCTGCACGGAATGGTCCACCACCAGGTCCACGGGCACAAGCGGCTCGATGATCTTGGGATTCTTGCCGAGCTTGTTCACGGCGCTGCGCATCGCCGCGAGGTCCACGAGCAACGGCACGCCGGTGAAGTCCTGCAATACGATCCGCGCCACGACGAAGGGGATTTCCGCTGTGCGGGCTTCGCTGGCCTTCCAATTGGCCAGCTCGCGGACGTTTTGGTCCTGCACCTTCAAGCCGTCGCAGTTACGCAGTACGGATTCCAAAACCAGGCGGATGCTGATGGGCAGCTTGGAAATCGGGCCGATGCCGGCGGCTTCGAGCGCGGGCAGCGAATGAAACTGGCCTTTCTTGCCGTTGCCGAGGTCGAATGTTTGCAGTGTGTTGAACGGGTTGTTTGCTGTGCTCATGTCAAATTCTGACCGGGATTTTGCGGGAACCCGCCAAATCTGCAAAAGAAAAACTCACGAGCCTTGCTTGACGTGGATTCGTGGCAGCGATAGCTAGTGCCAGCCTCATGAAAACGCCCCATTTCTTCATGCTCCAGTTGCTGCCCTTGCTGACCGCTATAGCCGTGTCCTTACCCGGCGCCAGTCATGGCAAGGACGCGCCCCCGGGTTTTCTGCCCCTTTTCAACGGCCACAATCTCGAGGGCTGGCGCGGCGGCGAAACCTTTGACCCGCGCAAGTATTCATCTCTCCCCCCCGAGGACCGCGCCAAGCAAGACGCCGAATGGTCCGCGGACATGGCCAAGCACTGGCGCGCTGAGGGCAATGAACTGGTCAATGATGGCCAAGGCAAATATGCCACCACCGTGAAAGATTACGGCGATTTCGAGTTATTGCTGGAATACAAGACCGTGCCCAAGGCGGATTCGGGCGTGTACCTGCGCGGCTGCCCGCAGGTGCAAATTTGGGATTACACCGATGAGGCCAGGTTCAAGCACGGCGCCGACAAAGGTTCCGGCGGCCTCTGGAACAATTCCCCCGGCACCCCCGGAAAAGACCCGCTCGTTAGGGCGGACAAACCCTTCGGCGAATGGAATCAACTGCGCATCGTCATGGTCGGCTCGCGCGTGAGCGTGTGGCTGAACGACCAGCCAGTGGTCAAACATGCGCTGCTGGAGAACTGCTATGATCGCAAGACACCCGTGCCCGCCCGCGGACCGGTTCAACTGCAGACACACGGCGGCGAGATCCGTTGGCGCAATCTCTTCATCCGGGAAATCGGCTGCGATGAGGCAAACAGGATTTTAGCGGACCACGGGGAAACCGAGGAGTTCAAACGCATCTTCAATGGAAGTGATCTCGAGGGCTGGGCTGGCTTCATTGGCAATTACGAAGTGAAGGATGGCAGCATCGTCTGCAAACCCGGGCAAGGAGGCACCATTTACTTCAAAGAACAGTTCACCAATTTTGTCGCCCGGTTTGAATTCAAGTTGCCACCGGGCGGAAACAATGGCCTCGCGATCCGATACCCCGGCGAAGGCAACACCGCGTACGTCGGCATGTGCGAGTTGCAGGTGCTCGACTCCGCACATCCCAAGTATGCCAAGCTCGACCCGCGACAATTTCACGCCTCAGCCTACGGCATGGTCGCGGCGCACCAAGGCTATTTGCACCCCATCGGTAGATGGAACTTTCAGGAGGTCACCGTGAGCGGCTCGACCATCCGCGCAGAATTGAACGGAACGTTGATTCTCGATGCCGACTTGTCCGGGGTCACCAAGTTCTTGGGCGACAAACCGCATCCGGGCAAAGACCGAAAAGCGGGCTACTTCGGGTTCGCCGGGCATGACGATCCGGTGGCGTTTCGCCATGTCGATATCCGCGCACTGCCGTGAAGGTCACTGCTCAGTGATGCTCTGAATCCGCGCGCTGACAGTGTCACGCTTGATGACCAGGGCGCGGATGTGCGAATCCTGATTGGGCTCCAACCGCTCGAGGTAATCTTTCGCCGTGCCCACGGGTTGTCCCAGCGCGTCGAGCAACTCCAGCTTGACCTCGATGCCATAGCGGACCGCGTCGGACTCGTTCAGCACGCGGGCCGTTGCGTGGGTGATGGTGCTCTCTTCCTTGCGCTCGATCGCGAAATTCCAGAAGGCGAGCTGGCTCACGCGCTGCAAATCGGCCGGGGCCGGGTTGGGGATGACAGATGGCTTGACCGCACGTCCCGTGTGCGGCAACCCATTCATCGCGAGCCAGCCGACTACGATCAGCCCCAGCAAGAGGCCGGGCATGACCAGCCACCAAATTTTCCTTTTTCCCCGCAGGGCTGCCGGCAATGGCGTGGGCTTCTGGCAATGCGGACACGGCACCATCATCCCGGCCGCCTCGCACGGGAACTCGATGTGGCCGCCGCACTGACGGCAATGGGCTTTGGCGAAAAACTTTTCAGACATGGCGTCACCCACAGGAATGCTAGCTCACAACCGCTGACGCAACCACAATCCCCCAGGTTGCAGCGAGCGGCGGCGTGAAGTAAGATTTTAGCACGTAAAAAATAATGAAACCTTTCATGCGGTGCGTCCGTCTCAGCTTTCGTGATCGCTGCATCGCCCTATGAATCCTGACCACCATCAGCCGCACCTCGAAGATCACTTTCTGACTCGCCGCGCCTTTCTGAACCGCTTCGGCATGGGCTTCGGGGCCATGAGCCTCGCCACCATGCTGGGACCGTCGTTGTTCAGCGCCCAGGCTTCAAACATGGTGAGTCCCCTCGCCCCCAGGCAGCCGCACTTCCCGGGCAAGGCCAAACGCGTCATTCACATTTTTGCGCAAGGCGCCCCCTCACACTTGGACACTTGGGATCCCAAACCCGAGTTGAACCGCCTCGACGGGCGGGATTTGCCGGGTGTGAACGGCATCGCAATGGGTTCACCGTTCAAATTCACTCCCCGCGGAAAATCAGGCATCGAAGTGAGCGAAGTGTTTCCCATGCTGGGCGACAGGGCCGACGACCTTTGCGTGGTGCGTTCCTGCTACACCGACATCCCGGCGCATGAAGTGGCCACGGTGTTCATGAACACCGGTTCCACCCGTCAGGCGCGTCCGAGTTTGGGTTCGTGGGTGCTTTATGGCTTGGGCACTGAAAACCAGAATATGCCCGGATTCATCGCGCTGCGTCCGGGCGGCACCCCTCCCGGCGGCAGTTCCAATTGGCAATCCTCTTTCCTGCCCGGCGTCTATCAGGGCATGAGCGTGAACACCCAGATCAGCGCGGTGAACAAGCTCATCGAGAACATCCGCAACGACTACACGCCGCTCAAAGAGCAACGCCGCCAGCTCGACCTCGTTCATCAGTTGAACGAGATGCACAACCACAACTTGAACAAGGAATCGCAGCTTGAGGCGCGCATCGAGGCCTACGAGATGGCCTTCAAGATGCAGACCGAGGCAACGGATGCCTTCGATATCACGAAGGAACCTGCTGACGTGCGCAAGGCTTACGGCACCTCGAGGATGGGCACGACCATGCTGGCCGCCCGACGATTGCTCGAACGCGGTGTGCGGTTCGTGCAGGTCTGGGCCGGCGGCTGGGATCATCATCAGGACATCGCCACCCGCCTCCCGCAGAAGGCCACGGAAATTGACCAGCCGCTCGCAGCGTTGATCGCGGATCTGAAACAGCGCGGCTTGTTTGACAGCACGTTGATCATATGGGGCGGCGAATTTGGCCGTAAACCCACCCGCGACCGCAATGGCGGCGACGACCCCGGACGTGACCACAACAGCAAGGCGTTCTCCACCGTGCTCGCGGGGGGCGGCATCAAGGGTGGCATGGTTTACGGGGCCACGGACGAATTCGGCAACGCCGCCATCAAGGACAAGGTTCACGTGCATGACCTGCACGCGACCGTCCTGCACGCGCTCGGATTCGATCACGAAAAGCTCACCTATCGCTACAACGGCCGCGACTTCCGCCTGACGGATGTTTACGGAAATGTGGTCAAAGACCTCCTCGCCTGACATGAACCCCACGTTCACCCGCCCGGCTCTCGCTTCCTTGCTTCTGCTGGCCATGCTCGCCGCCGCCCCGGCCCACGCGCTCACGAAGGACGAGATCAATTTCTTCGAGAACAACGTCCGGCCCGTGCTGGACTCCAAGTGTTACTCATGCCATAGCGCCAAAGCCGAGCGCGTGAAGGGCGGACTGTTGCTCGATTCACGCGCGGGCGTGCTTAAGGGTGGCCACAGTGGACCCGTCATCGTGCCCGGCAATCCGGACAAGAGCGCTCTCATCACTGCCGTGCGGTATACGGACGAAAACCTGCAAATGCCGCCCAAGGGCAAAAAGCTTTCCGCCAAGGAAATCGCCGCGCTGGAGAAGTGGGTTCAAATGGGTGCGCCGGACCCGCGTGAAGCCAAGGTCGCCGCCGCCCGACCTATGGAAGAAGGCAAAAAGCACTGGGCCTGGCAACCGCTGACTAAGCCCGCCGTGCCCGTGGTCAAAAACACGAAGTGGCCGCAATCACCTGTGGACAATTTCATCCTCGCCAAGCTCGAGGCCAAAAACATCAGGCCGAGCGAGCCCGCCGATAAACGCACGCTTATCCGCCGCGCCTATTATGATTTGATCGGTCTGCCACCCACGCCGGAACAGGTGGAAGCCTTCATCGCCGACATGTCGCCCAAGGCCTTTGAGAAGGTTGTGGACGAATTGCTCGCCTCGCCCGGTTACGGCGAACGATGGGGCCGTCATTGGCTCGACACCGCACGTTACTCCGACACGAAAGGCGAAGTGCGCCGCCAGCGCGAAGACCCGGAGAATCCGCACGCTTACCTCTACCGCGACTACGTGATCAAGGCGTTCAACGACGACAAGCCTTACAACGAATTCATCCTCGAGCAAATCGCCGCCGACAAATTGCCCGCGACAAAGACCGACAGGTCTCGCCTGGTGGCCCTCGATTTCCTGACCGTGGGCGATCACTTCATGGGCATGCAGAATGACGTGATCAATGACCAGATCGATGTGGTCACCAAGGGATTTCTCGGCCTGACGGTTTCCTGCGCGCGTTGCCACGACCACAAGTTCGACCCCATTCCGCAGGCGGATTACTATTCACTGCACGGCATCTTCGCGAGCAGCTTTGAGCCGAAAGTGCTGCCCGTCATCGAGGACATCAAGGAAACACCGGACTTCCTCGACTACCAAAAGAGGCTCTACGCCCTGCTCGACGAAAAGGAGCAGATCGAGAAGAAATTCATCGAACTGCGCCGCAACAAAGACCTGGACCGCGATGCGTTTCGAGATTTGCAGCGCCGCCAGGGCAGAAACGCCCGCGAACTGGCCGAACATGAGATGAAGCACCCCGGCGCACCCAAGCGCGCCATCGCCTTGCAGGATGTATCAAGGCCAAAAGATTCCAACCTGCTCATCCGCGGTGAAGCCGGCAATCGCGGCCCTGCCGTGCCGCGGCAATTTCTCGAGGTGCTGAGCCTTGAGGGTCGCAAACCCTTCAAGGACGGCAGCGGGCGCCTGGAACTGGCGCAGGCGATTGCCGATCCGAAGAACCCCATGACGTCGCGCGTGCTCGTAAATCGTGTTTGGCTGAAACATTTCGGCGAAGGCTTCGTTTCAACCCCCGACGACCTCGGCACCATGGCGGAGAAGCCCAGCCACCCCGAACTGCTGGATTACCTCGCCAACGAGTTCGTCAAGAGCGGATGGAGCATCAAAAAACTGCACCGCACCATCCTGCTGTCGTCAACTTGGCAGCAGAGCTCCAAGAACAATCCGCGTTACGCCGAGTTGGACCCATTCAACCGCCTGCTCTGGCGTCAGAACATGCGCCGCCTGGAATTGGAACCCGTGCGCGACTCCCTGCTGGCCATCAGCGGCGTGCTCAAGCCAGACCTTTACGGCAAACCCTTTGATATCTCCCTCGCCCCGGAGACGCCACGTCGCACCATCTACTCGCGCATTGACCGGCAAAAGATTCCGGAGACGTTTATCCACTTCGATTTCGCCACGCCCGATTTGAGCACCGGCCGCCGCCACGTGACCACCGTGCCACAACAAACGCTATTCTTCATGAACAACCCCATGGTCATTGAACTGGCCAAGAAGCTGGTGGCGCGTCCGGAGTTTCTGGCCTTGAAAAGCGATGAAGCCCGCGTGGAACGCCTATACGCGCTGCTCTACCAACGCCAGCCTGAGCCCGATGAAGTGGAACTGGGCGTCAATTTCCTGAACGACCTGCCCGCCTCACAGACTACGGCCCAAGCGCCAGAGACACAGCCTCGGAATGCTCCCGAGCGCCCATTCATGAAACCGCTGAAGGACCGGCGAAACACCAGCAAGCCTGCTGGCAAAGCCCCGCTGACCGACTGGCAGGAGTACGCCCAATCCCTCCTCCAGGCCAACGAGTTCATCTTCGTTCGATAAGCAGAATACAGCACCAGGATGCTGCGAGTGGCAAATATTGCGCTTGCAGGTGTCCGCTGGTTTCTGCACACGCTTTGGGACAGACACCTGCGCTTGGGTGCAGGACCGTTGGATAGAGCGCATGAATCCTGACGACCGCCTGATTGTGAACTATTTGAAAAGCTGGCCGCGCCTTTTTGTGTCGGCCCGCGAAATTGCCCGGCGCGCAGGCGGCAAAAGGCGTTTTCGCGACGAGCCGCAATGGGCTTTTCCCATCCTTGCCCGCCTCGTGGAGCAGGAAATGATCGAGACCGATGCCCTCGGGCATTACCGGCTGGTCCAGAAGATGGTCGAAAGAAAAAAGCGCCGACGTTGGGTCTCCCCCCAAATTCGCCAAATTCTCGAAAGCAGCGGCAAAAACTTCGGCGAAACGCTCGACACTCCCGAGGACGAAAAGTAAATTCTCGAAATATGAGTCCAGACTTGAGTCGGCTCATTTCTCCCGCAACTAAGGCGCGCCCGGATGGTTCAGTCGCGGGCAGCACTGTGAACTCCGACGCCACTCCCTCACCCTCTTGGCTGCGGCGCCTCATCTTGGGCCGCAACCCGCGTTTCACCCTGATTCGCGCGGGCGTCCTCGCGTTGACCGCGTTCATTGTTTTCCGGTTCATCCTGATACCCGTCCGCGTGACCGGCGGCAGCATGGAGCCCACTTACCACGACCGCCGGGTTAATTTCATCAACCAGCTGGCTTACCGCTCCCACGAACCGCGCCGGGGTGATGTGGTGGGGGTGCGCTTCGCGGGCCGCAGCGTGATGCTGCTGAAGCGCGTCGTGGGCTTGCCCGGCGAGTTGATCGGATTCAGCAATGGCCGCGTGACCGTGAATGGGCGGCCACTAGACGAGCCTTACGTGAAACTGCCCAGCGACTGGAATCGCTACCCCGTTCAATTGGGACCGGAAGATTACTTCGTCGTGGGCGACAATCGCTCCATGCCGATCGAGAATCACACGTTTGGCATTTGCAAGCGGGAGCGTATTTTAGGCAGGACATTGCTATGAAAATCCTATTTCGGCTGGCGCTGGTCGCCGCATTGGCGGGGGTGGTTTGGTGGGGCTGGGGCAAACTGTTTCCCAAGGATGAGGAGGTCATTCGCCAGCGGGTGAACCGCGTGGCGGCGCTCATTACCTTTGACGGCAAGGAGGGCAACTTCGCCAAGGTCGCCAACGTCGAGGAATTTGCCAACTTGTTCGATATGGAAGTCGAGGTCGTGGTCGACACACCCGGTTACGCGCAGCAAATCCTCACGGGTCGCACTGACCTTCGTCAACAGGCCTTCGCCGTTCGCTCCGCCATCTCCTCGCTGGAAGTGAAGTTCCTCGACCTGAACGTCACGGTTGACCCCAACCGCACGAACGCCACCGTTCTGTTGACCGGCCAGGCCAAGATGCCCAAAGAGCGTGACGGGTTTGTGCAGGAACTGAAATTCATTCTCCGTAAAGTTGAAGGCAAATGGCTTATCTACCGCGTTGAAACGGTCCGCACGCTGACCTGACCATGCTGCCTGCCGTCCTCACTGCGGCACTGTTTGCGACGTCCGTCATCCTCGGCCACCGCGCCGCGCGGCTGGCGGGTTCGTTGGAGGCCAATTTCTGGCGCGTCATCCTCGCCACTATCTTCCTCGCACTCATGGCCTTCAGCTTTGGTCTGGGCCTTGGCGGGGGCGTGGTGGGCTGGTTCGCCCTGAGTGGGGCGATCGGCGTGGGGCTGGGCGACTTTGCCATCTACCACGCCCTGCCCCTCTTGGGACCGCGCATCACCTCCCTGTTCGTGCAATGCTTCATGGCCGTGTTCGCTGCGCTGTTTGAATGGGTATGGCTCGGCACCACCTTTACCTGGCAACAGGGATTGCTCAGCGCGACCATCCTGGCAGGCGTCCTGACGGCGTTGGGAACGCCCGGGGAAATCCGCGAACACGCGCGCACCCTGTGGCCCGGCATCGTCCTGGCGGTGCTTGGCGCTGCGGCGACCGCCGGTGGCGCCGTCGTCAGCCGCAAAGCCTACGCCGTGCTCGCGCAGCATGGAACTACGCTCGACGGCATCACGTCAGGATTCCAGCGCATGATTGGCGGGCTGGCAGTTTCGATGTTGCTCTATCTCGTGCTGCGAACGCTCCAGCACCGGCGCGATCCGGGCGCCGAGCCGCGTCTGTTCGCCATCGCCACCCCCGCTCGGCGCAAGGCGTGGCTGTGGATCGTGGGCAACAGCCTGACGGGCCAGACGCTGGGAGTGAGTTGCATGCAATGGGCGCTGGCCACGATTCCTGCCGCCCAAGTGCTGGTGGTCACGGCCACGACCCCCATTCTAGTCATCCCGCTGGCCCGCATCTTTGAGGGCGAACGCATCACCCCCCGGGCCGCGGTCGGCTCACTGGTCGCGGTGGCCGGTGTTGTCGGATTGATTCTTTCGCGCTGACGAAGCACGCTTGCCGCATGTCAGACGCGCTGAAAATCTCCACCGCCAAGCTGGGGCTCGAAAAGTATCGGCGCCACATCTTCCTCTGCTGCGACGCTGCCGAACCCAAGTGCGCCCCGGCACAGGAGGCCACGCGCTCATGGAACTTTCTCAAGGCTCGACTTAAGGAGTTGGGGCTCGACGGCCCGGAGCCGCTGGTTTTCCGCACCAAAGCCGCCTGCCTGCGCGTCTGCACCCAAGGCCCGGTGGCGGTGGTTTACCCGGAGGCGGTCTGGTATCACTCCTGCACCCCGGAAACGCTGGAACGCATCATCCAGCAACACCTGATTGGCGGCGTGCCGTTGGCTGAGTTCGCGTTTGTTCAAAACTCCAACGCGCAGTAACGGTCTACAGCGCAAAATCCGCGCTTTGACTCGACTGCCTTCGCTCATATCCTGCCAACGTGCGCACCGTCGAAGTCCCGCTGGGCCAACGTAGTTATCAGATCAAGATCGCCCCGAAGCTCCTGCCGCGATTGGGAGTCGAATGCCGTCGCCTGAAACTGGGCGCGCGCTGCGCCATCATCACCGATTCCACCGTTGGGCCGCTCTACGCCAAAAACGCGCTGGCCAGCCTGAAGGAAGCGGGCTTCGATCCCGCGCTCATCACCGTGCCTGCAGGCGAGACAGCCAAGAGCATCAGGAATGTTGAGCGTTGCTACGATCAGCTGGCGAAGCATCGGCTGGAGCGGAAGTCCTTCATCGTCGCCTTGGGTGGCGGCGTTGTGGGCGACTTGGCGGGGTTTGTCGCGGCAACGTATTTGCGCGGCATTCCGTTCGTGCAAGTGCCCACCACCCTGCTCGCCCAAGTGGACAGTTCCGTGGGCGGCAAGACCGGCGTGAATCTCAAGGCGGGCAAAAATCTCGTGGGCGCCTTCCATCAGCCGCGCCTGGTGTTGTGCGATTTGGATATTTTGAGGAGCCTGCCCCAACGCGAATTCCGCGCCGGACTGGCCGAGGTCATCAAATACGGGATCATCTACGACACCTCCCTCTTCGCGCGCTTGGAACGCGCCTTGCCCAGGCTGCTCCGCAAGCAACCCGCCGTGCTTGGCTCCGTGATCGCGCGTTGCTGCGAGATCAAGGCGGACGTCGTCGGTCAGGACGAGACGGAAAGCGGACTGCGCGCCATCTTGAATTTTGGCCACACCATCGGGCATGCGCTCGAGGCGATTTCCAGCTACGGCAAATATCTGCATGGCGAGGCCATTTCCATCGGGCAAGTCGCGGCAGCGAAATTATCGAACGCATTGACAGGGCTGCCTGAGGCAGACACGAAGCGCATCACACAACTCTTCAAACGCGCAGGTTTGCCGACGGCGGTGACACTGACCGCCGTGCAGCGTAAAGCATTGTTTGGCGCGATGCGTCTGGACAAGAAGGTCAGCGCGGGCGAAGTGAAGTTTGTCCTCGCGCAGCGCATCGGTAAAGTCGTCTGGGGCCAGCGGGTGCCCGAGAGCGAAATCGTGGGTGTCTTAACCGCAGATGGACGCAGATAAACACAGATGAATAAACAAACCATCAGCCGCAGCCTTACGCGTCACCCAGTCAACCTTCAACCTTCAACCTTCAACCTGTAACGGCCTGCCCGATGAGTTCAGTCAGTGAAACCATTGTCCGCGAATACTTCGAGCTGCATGAGTTCCTCGTGCGGCAGCATCGCAAGTACATCGCCCAGACCAAGCGCGAGGATGATGACATTGATTTCTTCGTGCTGAACCCGCACCCCCACAAGGGCGGCGGGTCACTGCCGTTTGTGCTCGGCTCGGAGGATCTTGCCGGGCTGGAGAGCGCAATCGTCGTCGTCAAAGGTTGGCACACCGAGACGTTCAGTCCGGCGGTGCTGATGAATGCGCCGGAGATTTTTCGGTTTGTGGAACCAGGCACGTTCAAGCAGGCGGCGAAAGCCTTCGGCGCAACGGACACGCCGTTGAAGATTCTGGTGGTTCCCGCCCTGCCCGCTGGCGCAGAGGCACGCGAGCAAAGCATTGCGTTGCTGAAGTCCAAGGGGATTGATGCGGTCATTCCCTTCCACACGATGCTGGCGGAGCTGATCGAGAAGACGGAGACCAACCGTAACTATCAAAAGTCCGACCTGCTGCAGGTGATTCGCATCCTCAAAAACTACGAATTCTTCCGCGAACCCCAGCTGGAGCTGTTCAAAGCCCGCAAGCGCAAGGGCTAAAATCAGGTTCGTCGAACTCCCTTGGGCTTTTTTAAAAAGGCCCTAATTGCACGGGGCCAATGAAATCAAGGGGTTCGTCATTTTTGACAGAGGCTCGCGTGGCTACGCCGGGCGGCTCTTGTGTACGGCGGGGAAATGACCGGCCGCAGATCCCCAACCCGCTGCCGTGGCCTGCTCGCGGTTGCCCCCGGCCGCGTCAAATCTTTT
>JAFMIZ010000059.1 GCA_017853715.1 Pedosphaera sp. | reverse complement strand
CAATTGACGGAGGCCGCCCTTCGGGTCTTGACCTAGGTGCTCCGCTGTTAGACACACTCATCTCGCCCAAGATGTTTTCAACAGAGCAGTTCCTATCCCCATGACGCACCGGCTGGGAGTATTTGTCCAGCGGAGAAAACAATAACCCGCCGGGGTTTCCCACGGCGGGCTCGAAGAAATTGACGGCGCTCTCAACCCGCGCCGCCGCCGGCCACGGCTTTCGGGTCGCCCTTGAGGATGGCGACACCGTAGTCGCGATTCATGCGGGCGATGAAGTCGAGGCTGATCTCTTTCGGGCATACGGCTTCGCAACTGCCGGTCACCGTGCAGGCACCGAAGCCTTCTTGGTCCATCTGCTCGACCATGGCCTTCACGCGCTTGAGACGTTCGGGCTGGCCTTGCGGGAGCAGGCCGAGGTGCGAGACCTTCGCAGAGACGAACAGCATGGCGCTGGCATTCTTGCACGCCGCGACGCATGCACCGCAACCGATGCATTGGGCGGCGTCCATGGCGAGGTCGGCGTTTTCCTTCGGGACAGGAATGGAGTTCGCGTCCGGCGCGGCGCCCGTGCGCACACTGATGAAGCCGCCCGCGTGCTGAATGCGGTCGAAGGCCTTACGGTCCACGACGAGATCCTTGATGAGCGGAAACGCCTTCGCGCGGAAGGGCTCCACGCAAATGAGGTCGCCGTCCTTGAAGCTGCGCATGTAGGTCTGGCAGGTCGCGATGCCCTTGTGCGGGCCGTGTGGTTTGCCATCGATGACCAGCGAGCACGTGCCACAGATGCCTTCACGACAGTCGTGATCGAACGCAATCGGTTCCTCGCCCTTCACCGCGAGGTTCTCGTTCAAGACGTCGAGCATTTCGAGAAAGGACATGTTCTCGTTCAGCTCGGGCGTCTCGTAGGTCTTGAATTGACCGGGCGTGTTGCCGTTCTTCTGCCGCCAAACTTTCAACTTAACTTTCATGACGTCTTAAATCCTTTTGTGGGGTTGCGGCTTATTTGTAGGAGCGCGTGCTCATCTTCACTTCCTCGTAGATGAGCGGCTCTTTGTTCAAGATTGGGGCCTTATCGGGTGCGCCAGCGTATTCCCAGCCGGCTACGTAGGCGAATTCGTCGTCGCGGCGCTTCACGTCGCCGGGGTTCACGAGGCCCTGCTTCACCTCGGGATCGGTCTGCGTGTATTGGTATTCCTCGCGGAAGTGGCCGCCGCAGCTTTCCTCGCGGTGCAATGCGTCGCGGCACATGAGTTCGCCCAGTTCGATGAAGTCCGCCACACGCCCCGCCTTCTCGAGCGACTGGTTCCACTCGTTCTCCTCGCCGGAGACCATGACGCTCTGCCAATACTCCTCGCGCAACGCGCCGATTTCCTTGATGCCCTTTTCGAGGCCAGCCTGGTTGCGGGCCATGCCGCAGTATTCCCACATCAATTTGCCGAGCTGCTTGTGGAAACTGTCGGGGGTGCGCTTGCCTTTGTTGCCGAGCAATTTCTTGGTAAGGCTACGGACATTCTCCTCGGCTTCCTTGAACGAACCATTGTCCGTCGCCGGACGTTTGCCGGGGTTCTGCGTCGCGAGGTAGCCAGAGATCGTCGCGGGCAACACGAAGTAACCATCGCTCAAGCCCTGCATCAACGCGCTCGCACCGAGGCGGTTGGCGCCGTGATCGGAGAAGTTCGCTTCACCAAGCACGAACAGACCCGGGACATTGCTCATCAGGTTGTAATCCACCCACAAGCCGCCCATGGTGTAATGCACCGCCGGATAAATCCGCATCGGCGTCTGGTAGGCGTTCTCGTTGGTGATCTCGGCATACATCGCGAACAGGTTGCCGTAACGCTCGCGAACCTTGTCTTCACCGAGGCGCTTAATGGAATCGCTGAAGTCCAAATATACACCGAGGCCCGTCTCACCGACGCCGCGGCCTTCGTCGCACACCATCTTGGCGGCGCGACTGGCGATATCGCGGGGGGCAAGGTTACCGAACGCTGAATACATGCGTTCGAGATAGTAATCGCGATCTGCCTCCGGAATATCGGCGGGGCTCTTCTTGCAGTCTTCCTTGCGCTTGGGCACCCAGATTCGGCCGTCGTTGCGGAGCGACTCGCTCATCAACGTCAGCTTCGACTGATAATCGCCGCTGACCGGAATGCACGTCGGGTGAATCTGCGTGTAGCAAGGATTGCCAAAGCACGCGCCGCGTTTGTAAGCACGCCAGCTGGCGGTCACGTTGGAACCGCGCGCGTAGGTGGAGAGATTGTAAACGTTGCCGTAACCGCCGGTCGCAAGGACGACGGCATCAGCATTGTGCCGCGTGATCTCGCCGGTCTGGAGATTGCGCACGATGATGCCCTTCGCGTGGCCGTCCACGACGACGAGGTCGAGCATCTCGGAATGCGTGTAAGACTTCACGCCGCCGGCCGCGATCATCTTGTTCAATGCGGAATACGCGCCGAGGAGCAACTGCTGACCGGTCTGGCCTCGCGCATAGAACGTGCGCGACACCTGCGCGCCGCCGAAGGAGCGATTGTCGAGGAGACCGCCGTATTCGCGGGCGAACGGCACACCCTGCGCGACACACTGGTCAATGATGTTCACCGACACTTCGGCGAGACGATGCACGTTCGCTTCGCGGGCGCGGAAATCGCCGCCTTTGATGGTGTCGTAGAACAAGCGATGCACGGAGTCACCGTCGTTTTGATAATTCTTGGCCGCGTTGATGCCGCCCTGTGCGGCCACGGAGTGGGCGCGCCGGGGGGAATCGTGGAACACGAAATTGTGAACGTCGTAACCCAGTTCGGCGAGCGTGGCGGCGGCCGAAGCACCACCAAGACCCGCGCCCACGACGATGACCTTGTATTTCCGCTTGTTCGCCGGGTTGATGAGCTTGGTCGAGAACTTGTGTTTCTCCCACTTCGATGCGAGCGGGCCGGCGGGGATGTTGGAATTCAGCGTGGCCATGTTATTTGCCCTCCTCGATTGCTTCAATCACGACGGATGCACGGGCTTCGGCATCTTCATTCGTCGCTGTGGTGTCCGTTTCGGCGACCGCTTCAGTAGCGGGCGGCTTGCAACAGGCCGAAGCCTTGACGCTTTCAATGTGACATTTGCCCAGGCCCGCCATCACCCCGATGGGCACGACCGCATAGCCAAGGAACAACACCACTGCCCAAATCTTCGCGCCGTTGCTGATGGCGGGCCACCAGGCGTGCGTGCGCAGGCCAAGCGTCTGGCACATCGCGGAGATGCCGTGGCTCAAGTGCAGCGAGAGGAAGCCCACCGCAATGATGTAGAACAGCGACACATACCAGACTTTGAAGCCATAAACGACCATCGCGAACACATCATGCACGCCCTTGCCGTCTTTCATCGTGTATTCGAGATGAGCGAAATCGATGCCCGTGAAGTTCACGGCCTTCACACAGGCCGTGTAGTGCAGGATGTGAAACACGATGAACAGGGCGACGATGCCGCCACCGGCGAGCATGGTGCGCGAGGCCAGCGACGCGCCGACGGGCGCCTTGCCGTGGCCGTATTCCACCGGGCGCGCGGCCTTGTTCTCGACGCTCAATTTCAGCGCCGCCCAGATGTGCGCGGCGATCATGCCGAGCAATCCGAGCCGCACAACCCAGAGCAATTCGCCGAGCCCTTGGAGGAACGCGGCGTATTTGTTGAGCGCCTCGGGCCCGAGGAACAGTTGCAGATTGCCGATCATATGCCCGGTGACGAAGAAAACCATCCCGAGCCCAGTGAGGCCCATGATGTATTTCTTGCCGAGCGTCGAACCAAAGAGTCTGGCTACAAGCTTCATGCGTGGTGAATACGTCTTGGAGGCGGGTGACACCTTCTGACGGATGCAGAGTGTAGTCGCAGGCGCAAAGCACCGTCAACGTGTAGGACGCAGTATAAGGCCGGATGGTGCTGTCTTAATGGTTGCTAATTCCGGCCAATAACTCACGCAACGAAGCAATCTGCCACGGCTCCGTCAGCGGGCGGCGGCGCTCGATTTGCCGCCCCTGCGATCCCGCTCGAGCAACCCCCAACACGTCAAACTCATGATGATCACCGACGTGCAGCAATTCGTCGGGGGCCACGTCCAGCTCCGCGGCGGCTTGTTGGAACAGCCGCGCGTCGGGTTTGGTCGCGCCGACTTCGCACGAGATAATCTGGCAGTCGAAGAATTGTGCTAAGACCAACCGCGCCAGCAATGGCCGCAAGCGCTCATCCCAGTTCGAGATGATCCCCAGCTTGAAACCCCGTTCCTTCAGGCCAGTCAGGGTAGGAACCACGTCTTCGTAAACGTACCACACGTCCGGTGCGGCGAACCGATCGTAAACGGCGGGGAAGAACTCGGGAGGAAGCTCCACGGGTGCGAACGTATCCCGCACCAGGGCGAACCAACTCTTGCGGCGATAGTCGAAGTGGGTTTGCGCCTTCCAGGCGCGGATAAAGTTAGCGGTCAGTTGCTGCGGGGCAATCGTGCGCACGCCGAACTTGCTAGCGACTTCGGCATACACATGCCCAACCGACGGCCACGGCTCGATCAGCGTGCCGCCGACATCGAAGGTGATGGCGCGGACACGGGGGAGTGGAGTGTTGGAGCTTTGGAGTGATGGGGTGACGGATTGCATGAACTCAATACTCCAAGACTCCGCCACTCCATTACTCCGCTGCCGTCCCGTCCAGCCGCGCGCGATACTTGCGACACTCCGCCGCGATGTCTGGCGCGTTAAGAATCGCCGACACCACACACACCCGCCGCGCGCCTGCCTCGAGCACATCGTCGAGCGTCTGCAAGTTGATGCCGCCGATAGCGAACCACGGAATGCTGACGTTGGCCGCCGCCCAGCGGACGTAATCAAGCGTGACCGGCTTGGCGGTGGGCTTGGTGCCCGTGGAATAGACCGGACCAATCGCCACGTAATCGGCGCCCGCGGCCACCGCACGCGCGCATTGCTCGGGCGCGTGAGTGCTTAAGCCAATTTGCAACTTTGAACTTTGAACCTTTAATTCGCCGACATGCTTGTTCCCGGCGTCGAAGAAATCCTCCTGGCCAAGGTGGCAAATCTCGGCGCCCACGGCGCGAGCGATGTCGAGATGGTCGTTGATGACAAACCAGACGCCAGCGGCCTGAGTCACGGGAACAATGAGCTCGGCCATCCGGCGAATATCGTCCGCCGACTCCTGCTTGGCACGAAGCTGGATGATATCCGAACCGCCGTCGCACAACTGCCGCACCACGGCGACAGGATTGCGCCCAGGTAAATAGGCGGTGTCCACAAACGTGTAGAGGCGGCAGTCGTTAAGGGGCTTCATGAGTTGCTACACGCGTTACTCCGTCCGTGCCGACCAAGGTAAAATTGCGCGTTCAAATGCTCGCGGCGCGCAGGGGGCTGCGGGCCCCAGCAAGCGCAGAAAAATCACGCCGCCGGATTGAGCAGCCGAATCTCGCGTTGCGGGAACGGAATGGAAATGCCGCGGCCGCGGAATTCTTCCACGATGGCCTTGTTGATCTCGCCGCCCGCTGGACCAAAGTCCGGCACGTTCACCCACGGCTTCACCTCAATGTTGATCGAGGAATCAGCCAGGACACGCACCCGCACGACCGGCGCAGGATCTTGCAACACCCGCTTGTTTGCATTGAGAACGTCATTCACCGCGGCCAGTGCGGCATTCAAATCCGTGCTGTAAGCCACGCCGACCACTACGTCGAGCTGCCGAATCTTCCCGTAGTTATGGAGAATTTCGCCGACAATCTTACGATTGGGAATGATCACACGCGAAAGGTCAGGGTGGCTCAGGCGGGTATTGAACAACTGAATCGCTTCGACACGTCCCTCGACGCCCACCATGGAGACGTATTCGCCGACACGGAATGGCTTGGTGAAAATGATGGTCAGGCCTGCCGCGAGATTGCCCAGCACGCCCTGCATCGCCAAGGCGATGCCTGCACCGGCAACGCCCAAACCGGCGATCAGCGGAATCAAATCAACGCCGAGATTTGACAGCGCCATCACCAGAAACATTCCCATGACCATGATCCACAACACGCGCATCAACAGTTCTCGCACGGGCGGCTCGAGTTCGATCTTACTGAGCCAGCGGGCGACGAGCTTGAGGAGCCAGCGCGTGACGAAGAAGCCCACTGCCAGAATGATAAATGCGGTGAATAGTTTAGGCGCGAACTCCGCGCTCATTTCAACAGCCTTGTCTCTGAGCTGATCCAACGCGGCGAGTTGATTGGTGCCAATCATGGTGTTCAAGATATTGAGGTTGTAGGGGGCGCGTCATTTCGCCCGGGCCAAAATAATCCACTGAGCCAATCAAACAAGCCGCAAGCGCGGCGCGCGGTAGCACCATTGACGTCACCAGCCTTGCATCGGCATCCTCCAGTTCGTGATGACTGCGTCCAACCTCCACCCCCTCCGCATCGGCGTGCTCGGTGCGGCGGGTATTTTCCGCAAGAAGAACTGGCAGGCCATCCATTGCTCGGGCAACGCCGCCGTGGCTGCGGTGGCCACGCGCGATCCGGCCCGCACCCAGGAATTCATCGCGGAACGGCAAGCCGCATTTCCCTTTGCCGAACCGCCCACTGCCCACGCCAGTTACGAAGCGCTGATCGCCGACCCGGCGGTGGAAGCCATCTATGTCCCACTGCCCACAGCGTTGCGAAAGGAGTGGATCGTGCGCGCCGCCAACGCCGGCAAACACATCATCAGCGAGAAGCCGGCTGCGCCCTGCGCCGATGACCTCCGCGAGATGCTCGACGCCTGCCGCGCCAATGGCGTGCAATTCATGGACGGCGTGATGTTTGAACACAATCCGCGACTGTCCGCCTTACGAGCGTTGCTCGACGATGCGGAACATATCGGGCCGTTGCGTCGCATCACGAGCGCGTTCAGTTTTCTGGGCACGGGAGATTTTCAGGAACGAAACATCCGCGTCAGCGCCCAGCTTGAACCAACCGGGTGCCTGGGGGATCTGGGCTGGTATTGCCTGCGCATCACGCTCTGGGCCATGCGCCGACAACGCCCGCTCCATGCCACCGGTCGCATCCTGGCAGCCATGGCGGACGGCACCCCGACCGACTTCGCTGGCGAACTGCATTTTGCCGACGGCACCTCGGCGGGGTTCCATTGCTCGTTTCTCGCGCACAGCCAACAGTGGGTCAATCTTAGCGGTGCGCGTGGGGCCGTGCGGGTGCCGGATTTTGTAAACCCCTATTCGGACAATACCGTGGCGTGGGAGCTGAATTACGAGCCCGTCAAGAAAGCAGACTCGGGCATCTATCTTGAAACGGCCACCACACCCGAATCGCAGGAGACCCGCCTGTTCCGCAATTTCGCTGATCAAGTCCGCTCGGGCCGCATCAACGAGGAATGGATCCAGTCCGCTTGGGAAACTCAACTCGCCATGGATGCCTGCCTCGCTTCGGCACGAGCCGATGGCCGAATAATCCCGCTGCCGGCGGATTGAGACGTGCAAGCGCTTGTTGGAGATTTCCTGATTTACCTGCGGCACGAACGCGGGCAGGCGGAGCACACGCAACGCACCTACGCCGCGTTGCTCGGCAAATTCACGGCTTGGGCGGAACAGCAGGGGTTGCGCGATTGGGCCTCGGTGCACCTCACGCATCTCACCGCGTTCCTCCAACATGAGCGCGAACGTCCACTCGCCGATGAACCCAAGGAATCCACCAAGCGCCTGAGCAGTGAGAGTGTTTACCTGGAGATCGCCGCTTTGCGCGCGTTCTATCGATTTGCCGAAAACGAAAAGCTATTGCCAGTGAACGTGGCGGAGAATCTCTCGCTCCCCCGGCGCTGGAAGCGCCTCCCCAAAGCGTTGAGCGCCACCGAAATTGACCGCCTGCTTGAACCCGAGCAGCCCGCGTCGCCCGCAACCTTGTGCGACCAGGCCGTCTTGGAACTGGCTTATGCTTCGGGACTGCGACTCGCGGAATTGCGTGGCCTCCGTCTGGAGCAACTGCATCTCGACGCGGGCTTCATCTCCGTGATTGGCAAGGGCAACAAGGAGCGCGTGGTGCCGGTCGGGCGCAAGGCGGTTGAAGCCATCGAGCGTTACCTGAGTCCACCGGGGCGGCCAAAGTTGGTTCGCCCGCGCTCGCCCGCCAATGTCTTTCTGACGCAGCGCGGGACCGCCTTTGCGCCGGTAACGCTCTGGGGCCGCATCAAACGGCGCGTTCAACGCGCTGGGGTGGAGCGTAACGTCACTCCGCATATGCTCCGCCACAGCTTTGCGACGCACCTGCTGGAACACGGCGCGGACCTGCGCATCATCCAGGAACTGCTTGGCCACGCGAGCATTGCCACCACCCAGATTTACACCCACGTCAGCGGCAGCCGACTGCGCGAGGTGCATCGGAAGTTTCATCCCAGAGGGTAGGCGGATGGGCTAAAAACTGCGCCGCCGGCCCAACAACCTTTGCGTTCGGGAGACGGCTGGTCTATAACATCCCAACCTTTGTATGACCACGAACACGACTGACGCTGCCCCGAAGAAGCTGCTGGCCGCCAACCGCAGCGAGATCGCCATCCGCATTTTCCGCTCCGCCACCGAACTCGGTTTGCGCACGGTCGCCATCTACGCGCAGGAGGATCGTTTTGGCATTCACCGGTTCAAGGCGGATGAAGGCTATCTGGTCGGCGAAGGCAAGGGACCCGTTGGCGCATATCTCGACATCGAGGGCATCGTCGCGCTGGCGAAGGAAAAGGGCGTGTCGCTGATTCATCCCGGCTACGGCTTCCTCTCCGAAAACCCCGAGTTCGCGCAAGCCTGCGCCGATGCGGGCATCACGTTCGTGGGGCCGCGCCCGGAATTGCTCCGCATGATGGGTGACAAGACCGCCGCTCGTGCGGTGGCGGACAAAGTCGGCGTCCCCACACTGCCCGGCACGGAGGATCCAGTGTCCGATCGCGCCGAGGCGTTGAAGATCGCGAAACAAATTGGCTTCCCGCTCATCATCAAGGCGGCGTTCGGCGGCGGTGGACGCGGCATGCGCGTGGTGCATAAGGCCAGCGACCTCGCGGATTTGCTCGATGAAGCTCAAGCCGAGGCCGGGCGCGCGTTTGGCAATCCGGCGGTGTTCCTCGAAAAATACATCCCACACGCCAAGCACATTGAAGTGCAGATCCTGGGCGACCAACACGGCAACGTGATTCACCTGCACGAACGCGACTGCTCGGTGCAACGCCGCCATCAGAAGGTCATTGAAATCGCACCGTCTTTCGGGCTGGCAGATTCAGTCCGCGTCGCGCTGTGCGAAGCGGCGGTGAAAATCGCGAAGGAGATCCGCTACGACAACGCGGGCACGGTGGAGTTCCTGCTCGATGCCGACACGAACGAGTGGTTCTTCATCGAGATGAACCCTCGCATCCAGGTGGAACACACGGTCACCGAGGTCATCAGCAACATCGATCTGGTGCGCTCGCAGATTCTCATCGCGCAGGGCCACTCCATGTTCAGCGCCGAGGTCGGCATGCCGCCACAGGAACACATCATGCGCAACGGCTTCGCCGTGCAATGCCGCGTGACCACGGAAGATCCCGAGAACAAATTCGCGCCGGACTATGGTCGAATTTCCACCTATCGCTCAGCGGGCGGCTTCGGCCTACGGCTCGACGGCGGCATGGGCTTCGGCGGCGCGGTGATCACGCCGTTCTATGACTCAATGCTGGTGAAGGTGACGGCGTCCGGCCGCACGTTCGACATCGCGCTGCAACGCATGGACCGTGCGTTACGCGAGTTCCGCATTCGCGGCGTGAAGACGAACATCCCGTTTCTCGAAAACGTCATCAACGACGGGGAATTCAGGGCAGGCCGAGCCACCACCACCTTGATTGATGCCAAGCCGGAGCTGGTCAAGTTCACCGCTCGCCGCGACCGTGCGACGAAGCTGTTGTCCTTCCTTGGCGAGGTCATCGTGAACGGCAACCCGCAGGCGAAGGGGTATCAACCCAAGTCGCTGCCTGCGCCGACGTTCCCGGCCTACAACCACAAGCAAACTCCACCCGACGGCACGCGGCAACTCCTGCTGAAGCTGGGGCCGAAGAAGTTCGCCGAGTGGACGCTCAAACAAAAGCAACTGCTGGTCACGGACACGACGTTCCGCGATGCGCATCAGTCGTTGCTCGCCACGCGCGTGCGCACTTACGACATGGAGCACGCCGGAGCCGCGCTCGCCCGCCGCGCATCGCAGTTGTTCAGCGTGGAGATTTGGGGCGGCGCGAAGTTCGACACCTCGATGCGCTTCCTGCATGAGGATCCATGGATTCGCCTGCGCAAGCTGCGGGCCATCATTCCGAACGTGTGCTTCCAGATGTTGTTCCGCGGCTCGAACGCAGTGGGCTACTCAAATTACCCTGACAACGTCGTGGCTGGCTTCGTCAAACATGCTGCCAGCGAAGGCATCGATATCTTCCGCATCTTCGATTCACTGAACTATCTGCCGAATCTCAAGGTCGCGATGGAGTCGGTCCAGGAAACGCACGCCATATGCGAAGCGGCGATCTGTTACACGGGCGACATCCTCGATCCGAAGCGCACGAAGTATTCGCTGAAATACTACATCAAGCTGGCAAAAGAGCTGGAGAAAATGGGCGCGCACATCCTCGCCATAAAAGACATGGCTGGCTTGTGCAAACCCTACGCCGCCCGCGAACTGGTGAAGGCATTGAAGGAAGAGCTGGGCATCCCGGTGCATTTCCACACGCACGACACGAGCGGCGTGGCAGCGGCGAGTGTATTGCAGGCCAGTGAGGCGGGCGTGGACATCGCGGACCTGGCCATCGCGAGCATGTCCGGCTCGACCAGCCAGCCGTGCATGAATTCGCTGGTGGCCGCGCTCAGAGGAACGAAACGCGATACCGGCCTCGATCTTCAAACGCTGAATGAGTTCGCCAATTACTGGGAGCTGGTCCGTGAGTTTTATGCGCCGTTCGATACGAGTCCGAAGGCGGGCAGCGCAAATGTTTATGTTCACGAGATGCCCGGCGGCCAATACACGAATCTCAAAGAGCAAGCGTCCGCGATGGGCTTGATCAATCGCTGGCCGGAGATCGAGCAGATGTATGCCGACGTGAACCAGCTCTTCGGCGACATCGTGAAGGTGACGCCGAGCAGCAAGGTCGTGGGCGACATGACCATGTTCATGATCACGCGCGGCCTCACGCCAGCGTCCGTGCTTGCGCTAGAACCCGGCAGTGCGCCTTTCCCCGAGTCAGTGATTGATATGTTGCAGGGCGGACTTGGGCAACCGATGGGCGGCTGGCCGAAGAAGCTGCAGAAGATCGTGCTGGGCGACCGCAAGCCTTACACGTCGCGGCCCGGGGCCAACCTCAAGCCACTTGATCTCGACAAGGTGCGGAGCGAATTGGCGCACAAGCTGCGTCGCGAGGCCACGGACGATGACGTTTACAGTCACCTCATGTATCCCGAGGTGTTCACGGCGTTCTCCAAAGTGCAGGCCAACTACGGCGACCTTTCCGTGGTGCCCACGCCAACGTTCTTCTACGGCATGAAGCCCGGCGAAGAAATCAGCGTAGACCTCGAGGAGGGCAAGACGTTGTTCATCAGCCTGACCAACGTCCGGCCCGTGGATGCCGAAGGCAAGCGCGTGGTTTCCTTTGAACTGAACGGCATGTCCCGCCAAGTCACCGTGGTGGACAAGTCGGTTCAACCGAAGACCAAGTCGCGACCGAAGGCCGACACGGCGGATCCGTTGCAAGTGGGCGCGCCGATTCCCGGCGTGATCACGTCCGTGGCGGTGAACGCCGGAGCCATCGTGAGCAAGGGCGACAAGTTGCTCGCCATGGAAGCGATGAAGATGCAGACCACCGTCTATGCGCCGACCAACGGCACTGTGGCCGAAGTGTGCGTCAAAGCCGGTGATACCGTGGAAGCGAAGGATTTGCTGTGCAAGCTGAAGGCGGGATGAGCGGTCAGGTTACTGTGACTCACCAAGAACGTGGGTTGGGAGACGTGCTCCTTAAACCTGGGTTGGAGAAGCCGACGTGAGGAAGCTCACCTTGAAACCCTCCACAGATTGAGCCTCCTCATGTCGAGTGCTGCGGCTGAATGGAATTCGCAGCACCACACTCTTGCCGTTCAGTGCCTTTCGTGCGATTGCTCTGCCGCATGCGGACCGAATCACAGCCCGGCAAGAGTCACCGAGACAGCATTCAGGAGAAGGCGCTGCGCATCAATCTGGATGCGTCGCGGTATGGCACCTTTGCGGAAATCGGCGCCGGGCAGGAGGTGGCGCGCTGGTTCTTCCGCGTCGGCGGCGCGTCCGGCACCGTGGCCAAAACCATTTCCGCCTACGACATGGCGGTCAGCGACGCGATTTACGGTCCCTCCGATCGTTACGTGAGCCGTCGCCGGTTGCGCGCGATGCTCGACCATGAATACGGCCTGCTGGTGGAGCGGCTGGACATGAGCCGGGGCGACAAGACGGCATTCTTCGCGTTCGCCAACACGGTTGCCACGAGCGGCTTTCGCAAGGGCAACGAGGGCCACGGTTGGATGGGCATCCGTTTTCAAGCCACGCCGCGCACCGAGCCGTCGCAAATCCTCATCCATGTACGCATGCTCGACAAGGAAGCCGACCGGCAGCAGGAAGCGTTGGGCATCATCGGCGTGAACCTCATCCATGGCACTTGTTACCGGCACCAGAAGCCCGAGGAACTGATCGCCTCGCTGCTGGATGACCTCACGTGGGAGAGGGTGGAAGTGGACATGATCAGCTTCTCGGGTCCTGCATTTGCCGGCGTGGACAACCGGTTGATGGCGCTGCAACTCGTGGAACAGCGCCACACGGAAGCAGCGATGTTCACCGCCGAGGGCGAGGCGGTGCAGTGGGCCGAGGTGCTCTACAAGAAACCGGTGCTCGTGCAGCGTGGCAGTTTTCGCCCCATGACCAATCCGATGCTCGACATGCTCGAGCACGCGGAGGCGCAATTCAAAGCCGACCCGGCGTTGGAGGGCGAGGAGCCGATTGTGTTGCTCGAAATGACGCTGCGCCAGCTGCAGGTGGGCGACAAGATTGACCATCGCGACTTCTTGGATCGGGTGGACATGCTGAGCGCGTTGGGTCATCCAGTAATGATTTCCAACTTCTTCCGCTACCATCGGCTGGTCCAATATCTTTCACGCTACACCAACAAACCGATCGGCCTGCCACTCGGCGTCGCTCGCCTTAAGGACGTACTGGACGAAAAGTTTTATACGGATGTGGCAGGAGGCTTGATGGAATCACTCGGGCAGTTATTCCACAAAGGCGTGAAGCTCTATGCCTATCCGTCACTGGACCGCGATGGCAAGCGGACCACGGCAGACACGATGGAGGTGGCGCCTAACTTACGTCATCTCTACATGCATCTCCTAGAGAACGGGCTGGTGGAAAAGATCAGCGGCTACAACCCGGACTGCCTCTCTGCTTACGCCGGCGATGTGCTTCAGCAGATTCAGGCCGGTAATGCTGCTTGGGAAAAAGCGGTCCCGCCGCAGATCGCCGAAGTCATCAAAAAGAAGGGTCTGTTCGACTGCAAGCCGTGAGGCTCCAGCTGCGGTTCACATCACCCTCTTGGCCGTGGCGGACACGGTGAGCGCGTATCGTCCCTTGGATTTGCTCAGGCTCATGCGGCAGCCAAAGGTTTTGCTCAACGAAGCTGAAGAAAGAACTTCCCTCTTTTCTCCCGCCGCCAGCACACGACCGCGGCGCAACAGCAATGCGTGCGTGAAGGTGGGCACGATTTCCTCCACGTGATGCGTCACGAGCACGAGGCTCGGTGAACCAGGGCGACGCGCGAGGCGATTGAGGAATTGCAGAAAGTGTTCACGCGCGGCGGGATCAAGGCCCGCGCACGGTTCGTCCAGAATCAGCACGCACGGCTTAGCCATCAGCGCGCGACCAATCAAGACGCGCTGGCGTTCTCCCTGAGAAAGCACGGCCCACGGACGTTCGGCCAGATGGCTGCACTCCAGCAGACGCAATATCCGCGCAGCAATCCGACGATCGGTCGTGGACGGGGGCTTCCAGAGCTCAATGACCGCGCCACGTCCGCTAGCCACCGTAAGGAGCGCCGGCTCATCATCAGCCATGCGTTGACGCAGCGCCGAACTCACCAGGCCCACCGCACACCGCAGCGCGCGCCAGTCATGTTCGCCGTAGCGTTTACCCAACAATTCAATCTCGCCCGCCGTGGGCATGAGATAACCCGTGAATGCGCTGAGCAACGAAGTCTTGCCCGAGCCGTTCGCACCAAGGACGGCCCAATGTTGGCCTCGCTGGACTGTCCAAGTGATGTCACGCAGGATGACCGTGCCGCCGCGCTCGATGCGGAGGTTCTGAATATCGAGGATGGGTTGCGTGCGATTCACGAGCAGCCTTTAGAGAAACCCGAATTACGATCAAACACACGAAGATTTGCGCCAAGACATCCAGCCAGCCGGAGAACGAAAAAAGAGCGGACTGATGTCCGCTCTTGGAGGTGGGCGAGGTGCCTTGCCCAGTTTTCAGGCAGCGCCTGGACGGACTTGGGGCACCTTGGGGACGGGGCGTTGCGTGGACCGACTTGGCGTCGGCGCGGCTTCCGCCGAGACGTGGACGTGATTGATCTTCACGGGATCGGCAGGTGAATGGGTCTCATGCGAGGAAACCGAGATCATCAGGCGCAGACGGGGCTGCGATAACCGGCCGGCCTGCTCGCGCAATTGCATGAGGTAGAATCCAGTGCCCGCGGTGGCGGGGCGGCGATCAGAAATCTCCGCGCGACCCTTCAGTTCCTGGAACAGCGGCATCAACTTCATTTTTTTAGCCATAGGTTTCATCCTGTTGGCTCTTGTCTCGCAACTCGTATGCCACGAACGCGCTTGGCACTGCTGGAGGCTTCTGGTTAGTTGTGCCCGCCCGAATGAAAAACCTCCTCGCCACGCTTCTCTTGCTCTCGCTGGTGGGGTTTGGCGTGCCCGCCTTCGGACAGTCGCAGGATTTGGTCATCGAAAAATCTCAGCAGGACGGGACGGTTGAAATCGACACCGTCACAGGCTTGCTGAAGGCCCACCACATGATGGTCACCTACAGCAATGCGGTTTTGGTGGCGGATTCCATGACCATCAACCGCGACTCCGGTGATATCGTCGCAGAGGGGAATGTCCGGCTGCAAAGCGAGGAGATGGTCTGGACAGGCACTAACGTGGTTTACAATTACAAGACGCGGCAGGTTGCTGCGAAAAACTTCCGGGCGGGCAGGGCGCCCATCTTCGTCGGGGGCGAAGGATTGTCCGGCAACACCTCCAACCAAGTTTTCACCGCGCAACGGGGTGTCCTCACGCTCGATGATTATTCGAATCCGCTCTTGAAGGTGCGCGCCCAGCGACTGGTTGTGAAGCCGGGCCAAAGCGTCACCGCCCGCGGAGCGACGTTATACATCGGCGATGTGCCGGTATTTTATCTGCCCGTCTACGCGCAGTCCATGAAAGCCACCGCGCCCGCGCTGTCGGTGCGACCGGGCTATAATTCCCGCTATGGCGGCTACCTTTACACCGCTTACAACATCGACTGGGGTGACGCGCTCAACCTGCGCCTCAAAGCTGATTACCGGACGGAACGCGGCTTTGGTGGCGGACCCGACTTGCGCTTGGACTTGGGACGTTGGGGCCGGGGTAAACTGAGTTACTATTACCTCTACGACCAGGAGCCGGAGACGAATTCCTTTGGAGCCGCTTTTCCCAACGAGCGGCAGAATCTGGAGTTCTACTGGCTGGCCTCACCATCCACAAACACGACCGTAAAAGCGCGCGCTAGTTACCAGACCGACTCGGGTGTCCGGGCGGAGTTCTTCGAGGGCTCCTATCGTCAGAACGTGCAGCCAAGCACGTTCCTTGAAGCGCGGCATTCTTGGGACAACTTCAGCCTGAGCGCCATCGCATCGCCGCGCGTGAACGACTTCTTCAGCACCGTCGAACGGTTGCCCGAGGTGAAGCTCACCGCGTTCCGCCAGCAACTGGGACCGCTGCCGCTTTATTACGAGAGCGTGAGCAGCGCCGCCTACCTGCGCCGCTTGTTTGCGGAAACGAACGCCGTGGTGGCACCGAACTACGAAGCAAGTCGCGCGGACACATGGCATCAACTGGTGCTGCCCATCAATCTGTTTGGCTGGTTGAACATCGCTCCCAACGCAGGCGGCCGCTTTACTTACTACACCGAAGCTCAGGACGTAGGCGCCACAACAGTGGAGACGGAGCGCACTGTGTTCAACACTGGCGTGGATGCGTCGTTCAAGCTCTCACGCACGTGGGCGAGAGCGGCAAGTGAGTTTTGGGATCTTGATGGGGTGCGCCACATCATGACGCCGTCGTTCGGCTACGTTTATGTGCCCGATCCGGACGCGCGCCCATCAGAATTGCCGCAATTTGATTTTGACCTGCCCAGTTTGCGGCTGCTACCGAACGATTTTCCCGAGCGCAACTCGATTGAGTCCATTGACAATGAGAACGTGATCCGGCTTGGCCTGAACAATCGGCTGCAAACCAAGCGCGACGGGCGGGTGCAAGACTGGCTGGAGTGGGAGGTGTTCACGGACTGGCGGGTCAATCCCGATCCGGGGGGAGCAGACTTTTCCGATTTATGGAGCGACTTCAAGATCAGTCCGCGTTCGTGGCTAACGCTCCAGTCACAGGTGCGCTATGATATGGACGACGGCGATGTCCGGCTGGCGTTCAGCTCGGCAACGTTACGCCCGAACAATGTCTGGAACTGGCGCGTCGGGCATTTCTATTTGCAGGACGATCTAAGCGTATCGCCGACGGCGTGGGGTTCAGGTGACGAAGTAATCTCCAGCACGCTTTTCTTCAAGCTGAACGAGAACTGGGGATTGCGGGCAGATCATTACATCAATTTGCGGGAGGGCGAATTGCAGGAACAGACTTACGGACTTTATCGTGATTTCCGCAGCTGGACCGGTTCACTTTCGTTCCGGGCCCAGGAGCGTTTGAGCGGAGAGACGGATTACACGCTCGCTTTCACCTTCACCCTGAAAGCCCTGCCACGCTATGAGGTGGGCGACGACTCGATTGATAGCGACGCGTTCCTCGATTACTGATGTGCGCCCCTAGAACACCACAGGCACGCCCTCCTGCAGAATGTTCACCTTCTTGGTGATTCCCTGCTCCTGCGCGAGTTGTTGCAGCCAGCGGGGAGGCTCGTCCATCTCTTCAAACGCGAGGCGGAAGGTCCCGTAGTGCATGGGCACCAGACGACGCGCACGCAAATCTTGAAACGCGCGAATCGCCTCATCCGGCCCCATGTGGACATTGCGGAATGATTCGGGGTGATAAGCACCAATCGGCAATAACGCGATTTCGGGAGCCATCCGATCGCCGATCTCCTTGAAGCCGTCGAAGTAGGCACTGTCCCCCGCGTGATAAATCTTGCGGCCCTGATATTCCAAAATGAATCCGCCGTAGCCACGGTGTTCATCGTGCAACGTGCGCGCGCCCCAATGTTTGCTCGGCGTCAGCGTGACCTTCCAATCGTGCCGCCGAAAACTCTCCCACCACTCAAGTTCCACCACACGCTCAAAACCCA
>JAFMIZ010000156.1 GCA_017853715.1 Pedosphaera sp. | reverse complement strand
ACATCGGCGAAGGAGCGTTCGGTGCGGCGGAAATACCAGAGGCCACTCCAGAGCGCGGCGATCACCAGCCCCGTCGAGAGCCAGACGCCGCGCCAGTCGAGCGCGACATCCCCGCCGAGGAGACACCAGCGGAATCCGTCAATCACGCCGACCATGGGATTGAGGGAATAAAGCAGCCGCCATTTTTCCGGCACCACGTCGCTGTTGAAGCCGACGGGGGAGATGTAGAGGCCGAATTGCACGATGAAGGGGACGATGTAACGGAAGTCGCGATACTCGACGTTGAGGGCCGAGAGCCAGAGGCCGAAGCCGGTGGCGGCAAAGAACGCCAACAACACGAAGAGCGGCAAGGCCACGATCTGCCAGGAGGGCACGACCCCGTAGATGGCCATAAGGATGGCGAGCAACACACAGGTGATCGCGAAGTCCACCAGGCTGGTGATCACGGAACTGGCGGGAACGATGAGGCGCGGGAAATAGACCTTGGCGATGAGGTTGGTGTTGACGATGAGGCTGTTGCTGGATTCGGTGAGGGCCGTGGCGAAGAACTGCCAGGGCAACATGCCGGCGAACACGAGCACCGGATAGGGCACGCCACCCGAAGGGAGCCTGGCGATCTTGCCGAAAACGACGGTGAACACGACCATCATGAGGAGCGGCCGGATGACGGCCCAAGCGACGCCGATGACCGTTTGTTTGTAGCGCACGGCGAGGTCGCGCCAGGCGAGGATGTAAAACAGTTCCCGGAAGCGCCACAGGTCGCGGAAATAATTCCGCTCGGAGCGTCCGGGCTTGATGACAATTTCGTCGGCAAACATCTTCAGGCGAATGTCCGGCCATGCTAGCGAAACGGGCAAAGGCGAATCAACGGTTGTGTTGGGAGCCCGTCTGAAAATCCCCGGGGCGGGGCACCGATGCCCGCCGCTGCGGCTCGATCGATCAACCGGTGCGATGGTCGAGGGCCTGCTCGAAGCTCACCAGTTCACGCAGCAGGGCGTTGTAGCGCGGGTAGGCATCCCCCCCCTGCTGGCATAACATACGATACAGCTCCCGTTCCGGTTCCGCAGGCAGAGGGGACGGCACGCCGCCCAGCAGTCCGGCGCGGCGCAGACGGGTCCGGGCGATGCTGACGAGACAACCGGCAGCAGTGCGGCGACCGGCCTGCAAATCCGCGATCCCCCGCCGCACCAGGGCTTCGCCGGGCAGGCCAGCCATCAAATCATCCGTTTTCATGACAGAATTCCAGTACCGCAGCGCGGAAAGACCCCGGATCAATGGCCGGGTAGCGAATCAATTGAGGTTCGATGCGTTCGAACATTCTCCACAACTCGTCCGAATGGATCATCTTGGCGTGCAGCAGGGAACGGACATCGAGCAGGTCGCGGTCGTGCCGGCGCTGCAACTTGGACAAGGCCTGGCCATAGGGGTCGTAATGGCAGAATTCAACCGGCCCGTGTTGGGCGATAAACAGGCTGCGTTCGCGCCAGCCAGGGACGGCGGGGATGAACTGGTCCGGGCAGGCCAGCTCCACATTCAAGTCCAACTCGTTCTTCAAGGCAGCCAAGGCCTCGAAAAGCCCGGCCGGTTCGGGGTCCGGTTTGATGTCCACATCAATGGTCATGGAGCGCCACCCATGAAAAACCGCCGTGGCCCCGCCCGCCAAATAAATCGTGCCCGCGCCCTTCACGCGCTGGCCCACAGCGATCATGAACTTTTCAATTTTTGCGCGGTCGGCTTCAGAGCGCATGGTCCAAGGTGCGGGACGGCGCCCGAAAAGCGCAAGTGGTTTCAACCTCAAAAACAAACCCCACCACGGATGCCAAGAGCCTGCAGCAGGCCACAGGTTCACCAGCACTAGGCGGAACAGCTTCACGCGAATTACGCCAATCCCCGCGAAAGAATCTGAACTTGAACCACGGATGCACGCCGATGGACACGGATGAGGAAGGAGGTTTTACGCGAATTTCACGAATTGACGCGAATGCACAGGGAACAAGAACGGGACGGTCATTGGCAGAGTGATTTTTGACTGGGGATCTTGATTTGAGAGACAGAACCGAAGTTTAACCTCAGATCATCGCGGATACCGCTGCTGCAAGGTTACCCCCAGATCTGGCGGTCGAGGGTGCGGAACTGGATGGCTTCGGAGAGGTGCTCGGCGCCGAGGTTTTCCGCACCGGCCAGATCCGCGATGGTGCGGGCGACTTTCAGGATGCGGTCGTAGGCGCGCGCGCTGAGGTTCATATCGGTCATGGCCATCTGCAACATGTCCCTGGCGGTCTGATCCAAGGCGCAGAACTGCTTGAGTTCACGCGGCCCCATACGGGCGTTGCTGGTGATCTTGGGACGGCCGGCAAAGCGGCGGTGCTGCCGTTCTCGCGCGGCAATCACGCGCGCGCGAATCTGCGCGGAGGTTTCGCCGGTGCGTTCGCCGGTCATCTCGCGAAACTTCACCGCGGGGACCTCGATGTGCAGGTCGATACGGTCGAGCAACGGGCCGGAGACGCGGCCGAGGTAGTTCTGGATCTCGCGCGGGGAGGATTTGCTTTCGTGCGGCATCTTGCCGTCGGGCGTGGGATTCATCGCCGCGACGAGCATGAACTGCGCAGGGAAGGTCATGGTGCCCGCGGCGCGCGAGATGGTCACCTTCCCCTCTTCCAACGGCTGGCGCAGGGTTTCCAACACGCTGCGCTTGAACTCGGGCAGCTCATCGAGAAAGAGCACGCCGTTGTGGGCGAGCGAGATCTCGCCGGGGGTGGGATTGATGTTGCCGCCTAGGAGGCCTGCATCGCTGGCGGTGTGATGGGGGGCACGGAACGGACGGCGGGTGATCAAGGCCTGACCGGGAGAGAGCAGGCCCACGATGCTGTGGATCTTGGTGGTCTCCAGCGCTTCCTCGAGCGTGAGGGGAGGGAGAATGGTCGCGAGGCGCTTGGCGAGCATGGATTTGCCGGTGCCGGGCGGGCCGATGAGAAGGATGTTGTGCGCGCCGGCGGCCGCGATCTCGAGGGCGCGCTTCACCGATTCCTGACCTTTCACCTCGGAGAAATCGAGCTCATCGTCATGGGCGGCGTCGGCGAAGATGGCATCCATATCCACCCTGGTGGGGGACAGACGGATCTCGCCTTCCAGGAATTGCACGGCTTCGCGAAGGTTTTGAACGGGGATGACGTTCAAGCCCGCCACCGCGGCGGCCTCGGCGGCGTTGTCGGCGGGGACGAGCACGCCCACCTTGCCTTCCTGTTTGGCGCGCAGGGCGATGGGCAACACCCCTTTGCAGGAGCGCACGGCACCGGTGAGGGCGAGTTCGCCTACGATGACAAAGTTATCCAACTGATCGGTCTCGAGCTGTTCCGAGGCGGCGATCATGCCGATGGCGATGGGGAGGTCGAAGCTGGGGCCTTCCTTCTTCACGTCGGCAGGCGCGAGGTTGATGGTGGTCCGGCCCATGGGGAATTTGAAACCGGAATTGCCGAGGGCCGTGGTGACGCGGTCCTTTGATTCCTTGACGGCGGCGTCAGGGAGGCCGACGACCACGATGAGGGTGTCGCCCCAACCCGCGTTGACCTCCACTTCGACGGGGTAGGCCTCGATTCCATTGACCGCCGCAGAACAGACCCGGGATAGCATGGGGAAATCTTTGTTGAGCGCCCGGGGTTGGGCAATTCTGAATTTTTGAGGTGACGAAGGTGCCTGGCCGGAAAACAAAAAAGCCGCGTTCACGGGGTGTGAACGCGGCTCAAGAAAAACTGGCGGCAACCTACTCTCGCGGAATCTATAAAACCACTACCATCGGCAACGCAATGTTTGACGGCCGTGTTCGGAATGGGAACGGGTCGGACCACTGCTTCATAGCCACCAAAAAATGTACAAAGATCCGGATCTTTGAAAACTACACATAGACGAGCATTACACCGAAAACCGTGGGTTTTCTTAAGTTAAGATCAAGCCTCACGATTGATTAGTATTGGTCAGCTGAACGTGTTGCCACGCTTACACTCCCAACCTATTAACCCGGTAGTCTGCCGGGTATCTTCAGGGACTTGCGTCCGGGACACCATATCTTGGGATGAGCTTGGCACTTAGATGCTTTCAGCGCTTATCTCTTCCGCACATGGCTACGCAG
>JAFMIZ010000058.1 GCA_017853715.1 Pedosphaera sp. | reverse complement strand
TTGGTGACAGCGGCATTGGCCAAGCCGGCTATCATCAGCACTCCAATACATGCGACTGCTCTCTGCGTGCTCATTGGGTAGCGAAATTTAGCAGAAAAATCCCATTTGTCTGCTGTTCTTTGATCACAAGGATTTCAGGAATTTGATCAGCGCGGCGCGGTCAGCCGCCGATAGGTTGCGAAAAGCCTCCTTGGACGCCTCGGCTTCACCACCGTGCCAGAGGATGGCTTCTTCCAAGGTGCGGGCGCGACCGTCGTGCAGATAGCCTTCGCCGCCGCTGACCCCGGCGGTCAGGCCGATGTTCCACAAAGGGGCTGTGCGCCACTCGGAGCCGCTGGCAGCGCCCTCCCCCATGTTGTCCGCCAAGCCCGGGCCCATGTCGTGCAGCAGCAGGTCGGTGTAAGGATGGATCGTCTGGCTGCGCAGTTCAGTCATGGGATGATGCGCGCTGGTGGTCAGCGTGGGCGTGTGACACTTCACGCAACTTGCGCTGGCGAACAATTGCTCCCCTTGCAAGGCTTGTGCGTCAGCGAGATTGCGCCGGGCACCCACACCCAGCAGCGCGACATAGCGGGTCATGCGGTCGAGGTCGGTATCGCCCAGCTCCGCCGGGCCGCCGTTGGTTTCGCCATCCAGCTTGGGAAACACAGCTGTAGTCACGCCCATGTCGGTGTTGAGGGCGGAAGCCACTTGATGGCGGACGCGCGCCTGTCCGGCCTTGTGACCGAAGCGTCCGAGCCGCGGCTGCAAGGTCACGGGATCGGTGACGATTTGCGGGCGCCCGGAGATGCCGTCGGCGTTCGTGTCGTCGGGATCGGCCAGGGCCAGAATGGAAGTTTCGCTCACGGCTTCGAGCAGGCCCAGGCCGACGAGTTGCGCGGCGATCCGTGCGGAGAAAAACGTCGGCGCGTTGCTGGTGAAAGCGTAGTTCGGCTTTTGCAACGAATAGGGGGTGGCGTCGCCATATTGACCGTTCGTGGTGGTGTGGCTCGCAATCGAAACGTTGCCCTCGTTGGGTCCGCTGGTGGATTGCGGTTGCAACACCGAGCCCAGCGTGGGGTGCGGGGAACCGCTGGCCTCGCTGCCCACCTTGAAAACCCATTTCGTCAACGGCGTGCCGACGCCTGCTGGCAAGGCGCGTCCATTGTTGATGTGACACTCGACGCAGCTGCGATTGATGAACTTCGGTCCGAGCTGGCCGACGTGTTCGGTGAAGATGGGATTGCCGGCCTCGGAATGGGAGCCGTCGCCAAAGTCGGTGTGATGCAGCCGTCGGCCCAGCATGAAGGGGAGGCCGTTCGTCGGCGCGATGTTGCCCGCCAACTGTTTGAAGCGATGCTCTGGCTCGTTGGAGTATTGATAGGGCAGCGTGGTCAGTCCGCCGAGCCAGGCGTTGGTGGGCAGCGGATAGGAATCAAGACTCTGGTTGACGTTCCCCACGATGCCGCCGTTGAAGCCCATGTCGTTGCCTTGCGCCCACGGGACGATTCCCTGCCCGACGACGTAGAGCAGGGTCGTGCCATAGTAGTTGTTGCGACCGTGCCGGGGGGCATTGAGGAACATGCTGATCTCGATCTCGACTCGGTCCCCAATCGCCAGCGCGCGGTTGCCGTCGTTGGCATTTTGCGTGACGGTGGCGGTGTAGTTGTAATCGGTCTCGCCCGGCGTGGCTGAGGGATTCGAGGAGACGAGCGTGGCGATCTGGTTGTTGTTGTATTCGGCCACCGTGCTGATGCCACGGAAGAACGTGCGGAACTCGGCGGGGTTCAATAAATCCTGGGTGGTGTAGTTGAATGTGATGTGCTGCGGCTGGCCCGCCTTGCCGACGCGGTCAATGATCTCAATGTTCGCCATCCGTTGCTCCCAATACCAACTCAGGTAATGGTCGTAGCTGTTGAAATCGGCTTCACGCGCGTGGCGGTCACGCGCCCGATCCGCGATGTAGGTGTACCGTGCCGTCGGGGTATCAATGCTGATCGGTGCTTCCAACGGCGTGCTGGCGTCGAACAACGGCACCATGTTGGTGGGCGGCTCGGGGGGCGCTTGCGTTGCCACGCGTATGAATTCCGCCGCCTGCGTCATCGGACGCAGGATCGCCTCGATGCCGCCATCCCCAATGATCACGGGCGGGAGATTGGTCCATGACCCTGCGGAAAGATGGGGGGTGGAGGACGCCTGATATTCTGCGCCGGCCTCGGTGAGCCAGCTAATCCGGGCAACGGGCCGGGCGCTTCCCGCCAGGACATTGGTCTGAACCGGACTGCCCGGGCCGCTGGTGCCGGAGCCGAGCGCGACGTCATCAAACTGGATGGTGGCTGACTGACTAGGAACTGCCGCGCCCGCGACGCGAAAAATGATGCTCGCCGCCGTCGCTCCAGCTGGGGCTACCACCGAGTTGCTAATGAGAGCGTAGGCATTGTTGCCGGGAGCAAATCCCTGATAGCCCGTGTCACCGCCAGCATTCCAAAAAATACGCCATTGCGCGCTGTGTCCGGCGCTGCCGGTCACCGCCTTGGCGTAAAATGTAAAGGGGTAGGCGGTTGATCCCGTGACGGGCACGCCGGTCTGTTGAAACTCGACCACCGGCCCGGCGCCCGTGCTGGCAACACGCACCTCGAAGTTGAACGAACCGCTGCGCGGGCTGGTGTTCGTGCGCACGCCGTACACCGGTCCCCCGGCCGCCGTGGTCACCACCCAGTTGCTGGCGATGGTGCCGCTGCCCTGCTCAAATCCGCTGTTGGCCGGAAGGGCTGCGGTTGGCGCGCTGCCGGGAACCATTTCCAGTACCCGATAGTTCCTCACGCCGCTGGCAACCGGATCGTAAAGGGTGTTGGTGAGTCCGTTACCCGCCGACGGTCCACCCAGCGCGGCCCAGAGTCCGCCAGGATTGGACGCCCATTGCGGCTGATAGGTGTTGCTGACGACGGTGGGCCAGCTCAGTTCCACCCCGGCTTGCATGTCGAGCAGCGGCTGCGCCCCGGTGGCGCTGAGTCCGCCAACGACACAAACGGCGGAGACGGTGAATGAGGCAAATATGTTTTTTATCATGACGGCCAATTCGAGAGGCTGCAATCGGCTGGGTTCCAGTTCTTCGGAACGGTCACCCCAGCACTCAAGGGACGTGGCGGGAGCACGTCGCAGGCCGCTTTAGTCGATGGTATTGAGAGCCAATCAAATTAGTCCCTCCAACCGGACCGCCTAGCTATCCAAGTGGATAGTATTTCTGCGTGATTCTCCCGCTCCAAACCGAGGCCGAGCCGGGCGGACAGTGTACACGGGGCCAATAAAAGGCGGTCGGACCTTGGGCGTTATTTCGGCGGGCGCACCTTCAACACGGCCTCGGTGCGCGAGTGGACGTGCAGTTTTTGGTAAATGTGCTTCAGGTGAAAGCGCACGGCGGCGAGCGTCACGCTGAGGCGTTCGGCGATTTCCTTGTTGGACATGCCATGCACCACGAGTTCGAGCACTTCTTTTTCGCGCGAGGTGAGTTGATCCACCTCGGTCGTGGTCCTGGTTTGTTCGCGGAAATAACCGATGACTTTGCGGGCGATTTCACCGCTCATCGCACCCCCGCCCTGCTGCACTTCGCGCATCGCGCTCAAGACTTCGTCGGGTGCGGAACGTTTTAGGAGATAGCCCGACGCTCCCGCGCGCAGGGCACGAAAGATGCGGTCCGGATCCTCATACACCGTCACCATGATGGCGTGAACGCCCGGCAACAGTTCCCTCAACTTTGCCACACAATCAACGCCGGACATATTGGGCAGCTGGATGTCCATCAGTACCAGCTCAGGTTTGATTTGGGGCAGGACCTCCAGCGCTTCCTCAGCCGTGCTGCACGTGGCGATGCATTTGAAGTCGGTGGAGAGGTTGATGATGGTCTCCAGCCCTTCGCGCGTGGTCTTGTTGTCTTCAACGACGGCAACTTTGGTCATGGTGCGACTACTCCCAATGGTAGATTAAATTCAATCGTTGTGCCTTGTTGTGGCTGGCTGCTGATGCGGCACTGGCCGCCCAGCTTTTCAAGACGCTGCCGCATGCTGTTCAGGCCGTCCTGGCCCGGCAGCTCCGCCGCATTGGCGAAACCGCGGCCATTGTCAGCGATGCACAGCTTCAATTCGTTGGTCCCAACCTCCATGGCGATGCGCACCTCCGAGGCCCCCGAATGGCGCACGGCGTTGTTCAATGCTTCCCGGAACGCCAGGAACAATCCATGCCGCGCGCGTGAATCGAGATGCTGTTCCGGAACGGTATGCGGCACCTTCAGGCGGCAGGCGATGCCCGCCAGCCGCAGGAAGCGTTGCGCGAACAGGGAATAGTAGCTCGCCAGCGAGGCCACGGAATCATACTTCGGGTTCACCGCCCAGACGATTTCGTCCAGCGTCGTGACCAGGGCGCGCGACACATGGATGAGTTGCCCCAGATATTGGTCCCGCTTTGCACTAGGGATGGAAGCTGTGCGCGCGAGCGAGCTCAACATGCCGACCTCGGTCAGTGTCGCCCCCAGTTCATCATGCAAGTCCTGGGCCACGCGCGTGCGCTCCTGTTCCAGCAAGTGCTGGCGTTCAGCGCGCTGGCGCTCGAGGATTTGCGCTTCCAGTTGCCGCGTTCGCTCGGCCACTTGGCGATGGAGCACGGCCGCCCACCCCAGGGCGGCGAGCGTCATCGTGCCCACCACGGCCAGAATCCACAGCACCTTGCCCAAGGTCCACCACGACGGAGCCTCCAACAACGAAACATCGGCCTGACTTCGCAAAAGGATGCGGAACGATCTGGCCCGCCATTCCTCGCCCGCCTGCCACTCGCCAGGATCGATCAGACAGACGCCCTTCACCAAAACTTTGCTTCCGTTTTGCAGGTCGTCGAATGCCCATTCACCCTCGCGCGGGCGCAGGTAGGCGTGGAAAATGAACCCGTCCTCCTGGAGGATCAGGTAGCGCTCCGCACCATGCACGGAACGATCCAGCACCTTCGCCGCCAAATTGATGAGACAGGAGTCGTGTTTTCCCCTCAGCGCCTCGTCGTGGGTGATGCCGGTCGGTTCCAGCGGCCTTCCCGAGGTCAGTTTGCGGTATATCGCATCCTGCATCACCGGGGTGTACTCGCCCTGCGCCACGAAGCCAATGGCCTCCACGCGGTCGCCTAGTTCCAGCGGCTCGCGCAATTCGGTGTGCACGGCGATGCCCTGCTCTCCATCTTGCAGGAACAGCAGCCGACCCGGGTCGAAATAAATCACCGTGCCAGCCACCTTGACGCGGTGTCCGAATGATTCCTGCGGGGTGAATTGCAACAGGCTGTTGATCGGGCGCGTCGGCACGGCATATGGGTCCGTTGGCGCAGCTTCCACGACCACCAAATCCTCTGCGCGCGGCACCATCAGGCGGATGGCAAAGAGCTGGCGTTGATGATTGAACTGGGTGGAGCAAACGCCGCGCGCCCGCACCGTACTGTCGAGCAGTTCCTCTGCGCTGCGACCACCCAGGCCCGGCACGTAGACCGACAGACGGCCGCCGCCGGTGGCGATTTCAACCAGATAGAAGCCCGACGCATCGAGGAATTGCACCGAACGCACGATGCCTGCGATCTCCACCAACTGGCTGTCCTCGCGCCCGCCCGCCAGGCGTTCGTAAATGACTGGTTTGGGGTTGGGCAAAGGGGACTCGCCCAGCACCGTGATGCGGCTGGGGATGATGATCGGCGCATATTCGCCCGGGCTGCTCGTGCCTTCCACCTCGACCAGTTGGCCCGCGAGCAATTGGGGCGTGGGCGTGTTGGTGGAGTATTGCAGGTAAATGCCCGACGTGTCGTCCTGAATGAATCGCGAGAATAGCGGCTCATTGAAAAACGTCACCACCCCCCGCAAACGCACCGGTCTTTGTTCGCGCGCCTCCTGAACGGACAACGCACGGACCCCTGCGGCGGTGGTCAAGACTTCCGGAGCGGCGTTCTGGGCAGGGCTGCTGGACGCAACGGCCAAGAGCATCGCACCGGCGCACCACCCAAGCCTGCGCTCCGAGCGCGGGTGCGCAGGGCGGCGGAATTCATCGAAGTGCATGGACCGATACTAATGCGGCTGGGGGATTTCGGCCAGTGTCGGTGATAAAAAGCGCGCAGATTTACTCGGGCGCATAGACCCGCACGTAATCCACCAGCATCTGCTGCGGGAAGCTCGTGGTTGCATCGGGATATCCCGGCCAATGGCCGCCGACCGCCACGTTTAGGATGAGATGTTGCGGTGCGGTGTAAACCCACTTGGCGCCCGCAGGAAGCGTGTCTGGACTCACGCTGAAGTATCGTTTGCCATCGAGGAACCATTCGATGCGGTTCGTCGTCCACTCGACAGCATATACGTGAAATTCATCGGCCAAGGCTGCGCCGTCAGCCACATTGGTTTTACCGCTGATGGCCTGGTTGCCCGAGTAACCGGGCCCGTGAATCGTGCCGTAGAGCGTGTTCGGTTCGCGCCCGATATTTTCCATGATGTCGATCTCGCCGCACTTGGGCCAACCGACGGCGGTGATGTTGGTTCCCAACATCCAGAATGCCGGCCAGATGCCCTGCCCCCGCGGGACCTTGATGCGTGCTTCGATGCGGCCGTAAGTCCACTGCCATTTGCCCTGCGTCTTGAGGCGGCCCGAGGTGTAGGCGCTGCCTTGGTGCGATTCCTTGAGCGCTTCAATCACCAGGCAACCATCCTCGATGCGGGCGTTGTTCGTCCGGTCAGTGTAGTTCTGCAACTCGCTGTTGCCCCAGCCGCTCGCGCCGAGGTCGTAGTTCCATTTGGCCGCGCGGGGCGAACTGCCGTGCGGTTGATCGAATTCATCTGCCCAGACCAGCTTCCGACCGGGCGCGGGATCTTCGGTCGCACAGGCGGAGCACAGGGCGGAGCAGCACACGGGCAACAGCAAGGCCACCGCCATTTTCCTGAACAGAGGGGAATTCCACATCTGACCATGGTCAGGGCGGGGCAAAGAATTCCAAGCTCCCCAAGTGGGTAGATTTGCCGGTCAATCCCCGTAGGTCCGCTCAGGCATTGCGCACAAACATCTTCCCCGGCAACTGGCGGATGAGGCGCTTCATCTCCAGGCTGAACAACGCCACGCTCGTGGCTGAGGCGGGCAGGCCGCACTTGCGGATCACATCGTCAATGCTCAATTCCTCCTTGCCGAGCACTTCAAAGACTTTCTGTTCGCTCCCGGACAGCTCCAGCGCAGGCAACATCCCTGTCTCGGACGGCGACGGCGGGCGGTTGCTGGCGGGGAAGAGGTACTCAAACTCGCTCAGGATGTCCTCGACGCCTTCGCACAGCTTCGCGCCCTTCTTGATAAGGTCGTGGCAGCCCTTGCTGCGCGGCGAATCAATGCGACCAGGCACGGCAAACACCTGGCGGCCATATTCGGTGGCAAAGTTGGCGGTGATGAGCGCGCCGCTGGTCATGTTCGCTTCCACGACGACGGTGCCCAGCGTCATGCCGGCGACGATGCGATTGCGGATGGCGAACGATTGGCGGTCACCGTTGCGGTTGAACGGAAACTGCGAAACGACCGCGCCGCTCGCGGCGATGCGCTCGAAGAGTTCGGCGTTCTCGGGCGGGAAGACGATGTTGATGGCGGTGCCGAGCACGGCGATGGTGCGGCCCTTGGCGCTCATCGCGCCCTGATGCGCCGCCGTGTCAATCCCCCGCGCACCGCCGCTGATGACCGTGACACCCGTGTAGGCGAGTTGATATCCCAGCTTGCGCGCCGTCTCGATGCCGTAGTGCGTGGTCTGACGCGATCCGACGATGGCGACGGAATTTTTATCCGCCGGAGTCAGCGAGCCTTTCACATAGAGCACCGCGGGAGGGTCGTAGATCTCGCGCAGCAGGGCCGGGTAATCGTCGTCGGATTGCGTGATGACGCGGCAGCCGTAGGCGCTAATGCGCTTGAGTTCGCCCGCGAGGTCCACGGAGTTTTCCCAATCCGCGATGGCGGTGGCGGTTTCCTCGCCGATGCCGCGCACGGACAGAAGCTGTTGCTTGGAAGCCTTGAGAACCGTCGCGGCTTCGCCAAAAAACTCCAACAGCTGGCGAACGCGCACCGGCCCAACGCCTTCAATGAGATTCAAGGCCACCAACGCTTCCCGGGAATCCATGGCCGCAGCTTAGTGTCGCGCTGGAATCCGGCAAGTCCGACGTAAGGATTATTCAGGCTGGGCGGGCCGCGCCTCGGCGATCTTCGCCAGCAACGTGTCGCGTTCTGTGGAGTCGCCGCCGCCGCAGTGGCTGCCGACGTGCGTCTCGTGATCATGGCCGTTGTTGGAGAACGCACCGCGGGCATTGGCGGCGGGGGAATTGATGGCGGCCTTCGCCTCCGCGAGGTGGCCCTTGCCGATGCTGAAGCCGTTGAACGCCCGCTGCTGCAATTCGGCCGTGGCGGCGCAGGGCTTGGGCTTTGCACCGAAGTTGTACTTGAAGTTCTTCCAGTTGTCCCCGGATTGGTAGTTCGTGCCGAGCGCGCCGCTGGGATCGTAGCCGCAATGGACCATGCAGTTATCGCAGCGCGGGTCACGCGCCACGCCGCCCACCACGCCGTATTTCTCCCAGTTCACGGTGTCGAGCATCTGCTGGTAGCCGTCGTAATGGCCGTCGGTCATCAGATAGCACGGCGCCTTCCAGCCCTTCACGTTATACGTTGGAATCGCCCAGGCCGTGCAGGTGAGATCACGCTTGCCGGCGAGAAATTCCTGATACACCGGCGTGCCGAAGATGGTGAACAACCGCCCCCATTCCTCGATCTTGGCGAACTTGGCCACCGTCATCTTGCGCGTGAGGAAGAAATCCTCGGGCTTCTTGCCCAGCCGCTTCACCATGTCCTTCTTCGCGGCGTCGTAATCGTAGCCGGGGGAAATGGTGTGGCCATCCACGTTGAGCGAGCTGAGGAACTGGAACATGTCCTCCAGCTCCTGCACGTCGGTCTCCCGGTACACGGTCGTGTTGGTGGCCGTCTGGTAACCCAGGATCTTCGCCATCTGGATCGCAGCCACGCATTCCTTGAACACGCCTTCGCGCTCAACGATCAGGTCGTGCGTGAACTCCAGTCCGTCCACGTGGACATTCCAGTAATGCCACTTGCTTGGGGCGATGACGGATTTGCCCTTCGCTGCGGCATCCGCATTGCGGATGGCTTCGGCTTCCTTTTCGGTGACGAGTTGTTCCGCAACGAGCTGCTTCAATTGGGGCTCCAGCGCGGACGAAAAATTCGCCGCCATGTATTCCCGCATCTTCTTTCGCATGAACACGCCGTTCGTACAGATGTAAACAATGCGGCCTTGCTCGAGCAGACCATTCACCAGTTCCTCGATCTTGGGATAGATGAGCGGTTCACCACCGCAAACGCTCACCATGGGCGCGTCGCATTCGGCAGCCGCGGCAAGGCACCGTTCCAGCGGGACCATGTCCTTGAGGCTGGTGGAGTATTCGCGGATGCGCCCGCAGCCGGTGCAGGTGAGGTTGCAGGTGTGGAGCGGTTCCAGTTGCAGCACCATCGCAAAGCGCGGCGTGCGTCGAACTTTATGTTTGATGATGTGGCCGGCGATCTTGGCCGACAGGGCGAACGGAAAACGCATGGCTTATCTTAACGGGCTTGGGCTAAGAAGATGTCCGGTGATGGCTCAGGCAACGTTGAACTGGGATCCTCGGGCTTCGGCTCATTCTGGAGCAGCCCGGGGATCAGGAAAGTGGCGGGCGAAACGCTCTGCGATGAATTGATACCGCTGCAACCCGTGCCCATCGCCACCAAGGCAGGTACGAGCAGCCAACCGACCGCTTTCCTTTTTAATTTCACCCGCCGCGCAGTATAAATCCCATGATGACGCGTGCAACGCATTATTCGAGGACCTTGGCGGCCAAGGCAGATCGGCCGGATTGCCAGGGCTATGTCTGTTGGGGCGCAATACTTTGGCTGGGCGCGCTCATGCCCGCAGCTGCTGCTGACAGGATCCCAACAAACGCTCCCATCGCCTACTTGGAGCAGCAATTGGCCCAAGCGCGCCGCCAGCAGGCCGCAGCTCCGGATTCTGCTGCTGCCGCTTCGCAGCTGGCCCGCGCGTGCTTCTATCGCGCCGAGTTCCCCACGAATGACAACCACCGTGCAACTCTGGCCCGCGAAGGGATCGCCGTCGCACGTGTCGCCGTGACCAATGATGCCAGTCACGCCGCCGCGCACTACTACCTTGCCATGAATCTCGGCCAGCTTGCGCGTACCAAGTCCCTCGGCGCCCTCTCCTTGGTGAAGGTGATGGAGCAGGAATTTCATCAGGCGCTCGCGCTGGACGAGCAGCTTGATTACGCGGGACCAGATCGCTACTTGGGGCGGTTGTACTTCGAGGCGCCAGCCGCTGTCAGCGTGGGCAGCCGCACGAATGCACGGAAGCACTTGACCCGCGCAGCCAGGTTGCAGCCCGATTATCCCGAGAACCGGCTCAACCTCATCGAGTCGGCGCTGCGCTGGAAGGAAACGAAAACAGCCCGCAAGGAGGCCGAGCATTACGCTGCCGCCTTGGCAGCGGCGCGCGCGAAATTAAGCGGGGAAGCCTGGCAGGCCGCCTGGCTCGACTGGGACGCCCGATGGGACAAGGCGCGGACGGCTCTAAAGCTTGCTCAGCCCTAGTTACGTCTTGCTCGCGTCCACCTTCTCTGCGGTCGCGGGCTTGAACAGGAAGAACATCACCGTCATCCCGGGCAGGGACAAGTCCGCCGCGTTCGGGCGGCCATCCCATTTCACCGGCTGGGTCTTTACCGGTTCGGCATGACCTTCGCCGGTGCCGCCGTAGCGCTTGGAGTTGGTGTTCAACACTTCCACCCACAGGCCTTCGCGCGGCACGCCGACGCGGTAATGCGGACGTGGCACCGGCGTCATGTTGGCGACCACAAGCAGGATTTCCTCGGTGTTGCTGCTGTGGCGCACGAAGCTGATGACGCTGTTGTTGCTGTCGTTGTTGTTCACCCACTGGAAGCTCTGCTGTTCGTGGTCTGATACGCCAAGGAATTTGTGGTCCGTGTAAAATCGGTTCAGGTCTTGGACGAGCCGGCGCGTGCCCTCGTGATCGCTGAACTGCAGCAGATGCCAGTCGAGGCTCTTGTCGTACGCCCATTCTCCGGACTGGGCAAATTCACTGCCCATGAACAGCGTCTTCTTGCCGGGCCAGGCCCACATCCACGCGTAGAGCACGCGTAGCTGCTTCGCTTTGTCCGGGATATGATACGCGCCCATCTTGAAGAGCATGGATTGTTTCCCATGCACCACTTCGTCGTGCGAGAAGGTCATCATGAAGTTCTCGGTGTTCTGATAAATCATCCCGAACGTGAGCTGGTTGTGGTGGTATTTCCGGTGGATCGGGTCCCTCTTGAAATACTCCAGCGTGTCGTGCATCCAGCCCATGTTCCACTTGAGGTCGAAACCGAGGCCGTTCTCCTTGGCGGGCTTGGTGACGCCGCCCCACGCGGTGGATTCCTCGGCGATCATCATCACCCCGGGGAAGTATTGGTGCACGGTGCTGTTCGTATAGCGCAGGAAATCGATCGCCTCCAGATTCTCGCGCCCGCCGTGTTTGTTGGGGATCCACTGGCCCGCCTTGCGGGAGTAATCGAGGTAAAGCATCGAAGCCACGGCATCCACGCGCAGGCCGTCGATGTGATAGCGGTCGAGCCACGTCATCGCGCTGCCGACGAGGAAGCAACGCACCTCGGGGCGGCTGTAATTGAAGATCAACGTGCCCCAATCCTGATGTTCACCCTGGCGCGGGTCTTGGTGTTCGTAAAGGTGCGTGCCGTCGAAGTGCGCGAGCGCAAAGAAGTCTTTCGGAAAATGCGCGGGCACCCAGTCGAGAATGACGCCGATGTTGTTCTGGTGCAGCACATCCACCAGATACATGAAATCCTGCGGCGTGCCGTAACGATGCGTGGGCGCATAGAAGCCGGTCACTTGGTAACCCCATGAGCCGTCGAAGGGATACTCGGACAGCGGCATGAACTCCACGTGCGTGAAGCCCATCTCCTTGACGTATGCCACGAGTTCCTTTGCCAGCTCGCGATAGTTCAGCGGACGATTGCCGTCGTCGGGATTGCGCCGCCACGAGCCGAGGTGGACTTCGTAGACCAGCATCGGCTCCTTGAGCCAGTCCGTCCTGGCGCGCTTCTCCATCCACGCCGTGTCTCTCCACTTGTAGTTGCTGACATCCCAGACGACGGAAGCGTTGTTGGGCGGACTTTCGAAATAGGAGCCGTAGGGATCGGTCTTAAGCCGCATGGCGCCCTTGCGGGGGACGATTTCGTATTTGTAAAGCGTGCCGCCTTCGAGTCCGGGAATGAACACCTCCCAAACGCCGGAGTTGCCGAGCGAACGCATCGGGAAATAGCGGCCGTCCCAATGACAGAAGTCGCCCACCACCGAAACGCGCGCGGCATTCGGCGCCCAGACGGCGAAGGAAACGCCCTTCACTCCATCGATCTCGCGCAAGTGCGCGCCAAGCTTCTGATAAACGCGATGCTCCGTGCCCTCGTTGAAGAGGTACAAGTCCTGTTGGCTCAACGTCGGCAAGAAGCAATAGGGATCATGGAATTGCCGGATGTCGCCACTGCCCTTCTCCACGCGGAGGCGGTAGCGGAACACTTCCGCCTGATCCGTGATGAATACCTCGAAGAACCCGAGCGGGTCGAGTTGCTCCATCGGGTAACGCTTCTCCGTTTTGCCGCGGATATCAACGACCTCACAGCTCTTGGCGCCCTGCACAAAGGCGCGCGCCACCACGCCGCGCTGCCCGTTGTGCGTGATGGGATGCATGCCCAGCAAGGCGTGCGGCTGGCCGGTCTGCCCGCGTAAAAAATCATCCAGGTCTTTTCGTGTGGCTATCATGGCGGGGGTTCCCTTTTTGCAGCTGCCTACTTCTCCCGGATGTGATCGTAAATGTTCATGTAATGCTCTCCCGGATGGTTCCAAGAGTAATCGGAACGCATCGCGTTGATCATCAGATGCCGGAAATGCTCGGGATATTGGTAATAGCAGGCGATGGCGCGGTTCAAACCCGACTCCATGCCCGCATTGTCCGCGTGATCGAACACGTAACCGTTGCGCTCGTGCAACGGACGGTTCGAGTAATCCTTGTCGAACACCGTGTCCACCAACCCGCCGCAGGCGCGTACGATCGGCACTGTGCCATAGCGCATCGCGATCAATTGCGTGAGGCCGCATGGCTCGTAACGGCTCGGCACGATCATCATGTCCGCCCCGGCGTAAATCAGCCGCGCGAGTTCTTCGTTGTAGCCGATTTCCAGATGGCAATCCGGGCTGTCGTTGAGGTGCTGCTTCAGCCCGAGGAAATGGTCGTTGATCCCCTTCTCGGGACTGTTGCCGAGCAAAACGAACTGCGCTCGGTTGTTCAACGAGTGGAAAATCGCATGGCGCACCAGCTCCAGGCCCTTTTGTTGATCCAGGCGGCCGATGAAGGCGATGATCGGCTTCTCACTATCCGCCAGCCAGAAGCGGCTCCGCAGGGCGCGCTTGTTCTCATACTTTTTCTCGATGGTCTGGACCTTGTAGTGTGCCGGGATGTGCGGGTCGCTCTCGGGATTGAACTGATCGTAATCGAGCCCGTTCAGCACGCCGCCGTATTTGCATTGGTGCACGTGCAGCGTGTGTTCGAGGCCGAAGCCCTGCCCGTCGTCCTTGGCCTCCCACGCGTGGCGCGGCGAAACCGTGGTGACGAAGTTCGAGTACACGATGCCGCCCTTCATCAGGTTGATCGCGTGATGGTTATTATTGTCCTTCAGGCGGTCGTGATGGAAGTAATGCTCGGGCCGGTTCAAACCCGTCGCGCGCAGAATGTTTTCGCCGGTCGAGCCTTGATGGCGGAAATTGTGGATCGTGAAGCACACGCGCGGATGGCGCATGCCCAGGTGCTGATACATCTCATACAGCAAAACCGGCACCAGCGCCGTCTGCCAGTCATGGCAATGGATGACATCCGGATGCTTGCCGGTCTTGAGCATGAACTCCAACGCCGCCCGACAGAAGAAAGCGAAACGTAGCACGTCATCGTTCTGGCCATAGTAGACCCCGCGGTTGAAAAAATTGTCGGCGGAGTGCGGCTCGATGAAGAAACACTTCCGCCCATGAACGAACCCAAACCAGACTGTCGCGGGAATTGCGCCGCCATACCACGGGACCATCAAGTTTTCATATGCCCGCGTCAGACTCCAGATGTGGTCGTAACGCATGTTGTTGTATTTCGGCAAAATGATCTCGACGGCGTTGCCGCGCATTTCGAGTTCGCGGGCCAGGCCGTAAACCACGTCGCCCAAGCCGCCCACCTTGGCCACAGGCGCCAGCTCGGAGGAAATCATCATCACGAACATGGGCGAGACGCGATGCTTCGGCGGCGGCGGCTCCGCAACTGGGGCGGGCTTGGCCTCCTCCTTGGGTTTCAACTCCGGCACTTCGCTGATGATCTTCTCTTCGGAAACCGGCGTTGAAACGGGTGCTTTGGGCGTTGGGACCGCCGGCTGAGGCGTGGGCTTGGCCGTCGGAGTTGGCGCAACTACCCAGGGTTTCTCCGCGATTGCCGGGGTTCCTGGTTTTAGCGGCGTGGCAACCGAACTTGCCGCGGGTGCGACAGCCGCTTGCTTGACGGGTTCAGCCTTCTTTGCGGGCGCTGGCGCAGCAGCTTTTTGCTCCACCTTCGGATGCACAGCGGCATCCAAGGCATCGGCCAGACTTGCCAGACCCGAAGTCGGCGCACTGGCGGGCTTATGGACCGTTGCTGACGGAAGCGAAGGTGTTTCGGTGCCGCCAGCCCTGGGCACTGCCGGCGCGTTAGTGGCTGGGGTTGCTGTGGCCTGCGGACTGGTCGGTGTCGTTACGGCCGGGGCTGGCGATGGTTGGGGTGAGCGTTTTTTTGCCATAGCGCTGATGACGCGGGTGGTTTCCGTGTCGCGTGCCACGCAACGAGGCTAGCCATGTGCGGCAACCAACCAAACAAAAAATTGAATTCAGGCGGATTTTAATACAGTTGCTCGCAAAGTGCTCGCCGAGAATTGGGTTGCAGGTCATGTTTTAAGCACCTACTTATCGCTTGTGCTTGAAGAAGTGATCAAAGACCGCTCCGGTTTATGGTTGGGCATCGAAAAGCGCCGCGCGGGAGCCGATTTGGACGTGGTCGTGCGCTTGAAGGCGGAGGGCAATTACGTGCTCCATTGGGGGCTCGCTCGCCAGCAGCCCGGGCAATGGCAACGCCCGCCCGAACACCTCTGGCCGCGCCAGACCCGCGCCGTTAACCAACAGGCAGTGCAGACACCCTTCGCCGCCGGCGCCGAGGAAAAGCAGGTCATCCTCCGCCTCAAAGACGGCCAGGCCTCGCCCTTCCTCGTGTTCGATGTGTTCAATGCCGACACCAACCGTTGGGAGAACAATCAGGGCAAAGATTTTTACGTGCCTTTGTCCGAATTGAAACCCGCTCCCGCTCCACCCCAGCCCGGCGTTGTGCTCGACCAACAGCTGCGCGGTGCGCAAGCCCTCTTCCGCAAAGATTTCTCTCTCGACTCCGGCGGCCAACTCGCCGCCGCTGTCGTTGGCGGTGCCGAAGCATACGAAGTTAACCTGCTCACCGATGTGCCCGCGCCGGTTGCCTTGCACTGGGGCGTGCAGGAAAAGCCCCGCGCACCTTGGCAGTTGCCTGACGCAGCGATTCGCCCGCCGCAGACCGGGGAATTCGGTGAGGTGTCCGTGGAATCGCCGTTCACCGAGGCCAAAGGATTGCGCCAGCTTCGTTGGACGGTTCCCGCAGATGTCGCGCCGCCCGCCATTGGCTTTGTTCTGCACCAGACGGAAGCCAATCAATGGCTCAAGCATCGTGGTCAAAACTTGGTGCTGCCTCTGGCTCGTTCCGCCGCGCGTGGAACACCGCTGGATGCCTTGAGCCGGCGCATCGTCGAAGGCGAAGTCGGCGAGCATGGATGGACGTTGATGCACCGGTTCAATCTTTGCCACGACTTGATTGAACAGGCTGGCGATTCCCGAGATGCCTGGGCCGCAATGTTTGTCTGGCTGCGCTATTCGGCCATACGCCAGCTCGACTGGCAGCGCAACTACAACACCAAACCCCGCGAGCTGGCCCACGCACAAGACCGCCTCACAACACGACTGGCCGTTGCGTTCGTCCATCAGCCCGCCCGCCGGGATCTCATCCGCCAGATGCTCGCCTGCCTTGGTCGCGGCGGCGACGGTCAGCGGATTCGCGACGAGATTCTCCTTATCATGCACCGCCACCACATCAAGGAAGTCGGCGGCACATGGATGGAGCAATGGCACCAGAAGCTGCACAACAACACCACGCCCGACGACGTCGTCATCTGTGAAGCGTTCCTCGCGTTCCTGCAAGCGAACGGCGATGTGCGCGCCTATCATGATGCGCTGGCCGCGGGCGGTGTTACGGCGCAACGCCTCGCCAGCTTTGAACGGCCCATCACGCTGGATCCCGAGTGGCATCCCTACTTGAAGGACGGCCTGCTGCACGACTTCGGCAACTACCTCGTGCTGCTCAAGTCCGTTCACTCCGGCACAGACCTGTCCACGGCCATCAACAACGGTGGGCATCTGCTCGACGGCGGTTCGCGCGACACGCTCGGCTGGGTGCTGCACAACTTCAAGAATCCGCACTCGTCCGCGGTGGATTTGGTGCCGGCGATCACAAATGTGCGCCAGCAACTGCACTCGCGCCTGAACCGCGAAGGCAACGTGGGCGCGGTGAAGGAATTGATTTATCTCGACCTGGCGCTGGAACAGGCCTTGCGCACCGGCATCGAACGAGCCACGCACGCCAGTTTCAGTGGTGAGGAATTGCTGAAGTTGATTGATTGTTGCCTGACCAATCTGCTGCTTGTAACGCAGGCATGCCCGGAAAACTCGCAGCCAGGCATCGCTGCGCTGCGCGCCGAACTCCCCCAATGCCAGCGCGAATGGCAACGGCTGCCTGCCGAAAACCGCTTCACTGCAGAATGGGCCTTGCACGCCAAGGCCGCCCTGGACCGTTTGCGCCGCGCCGTCGAAGGTCAGATTGACCATGCTTATCAGTTGCTGCAGCCCAAGGCGGAAATGCTCGGCAAGGAGTTTCACGCTGATGAATGGGTCGTGAAGTTGTTCTCCGAGGAGGTGGTCCGCGGCCAGTCCGTGTTCCTGCTTTCCATGCTGATCCATCACTTCGACCCCGTGTTGCGCAAGCAGGCCAAGCTCGGCGACTGGCAGGTCATCAGTCCCAGCACCGCCGCAGGTGAGGTGCATGTGGTGGAATCATTCCGCACGGTTCAAGGGCAGCGATTTGTGCGGCCCGCCATTATTGTGGCCGAGAAAGTTTTTGGCGACGAAGAGCCGCCCGAGGGGGTGCGTGCGGTCATCACGCCCAGCTCGGTGGATTTGGTTTCTCACGTCGCCGTGCGCGCCCGTAACGCCAGCCTGCTGTTCGCGACCTGCTTCGACCGTGCCTGTTTTGACCAGTTGAAGGCGCTGAAGGGGCGCACGCTGGAACTCAAAGTCAGCGCCACGGGCGACGTGCTGTTCGAAGAATCGAAGGTCAAGGCGACCAAGGCGAAAGCGGCCCGTCCGGAGGGCCGTCCCGCCGCAAAGGGCGCTGCAATCAAACCAACGCTCGACGTTCTCGCCATGAAGGACTTCGCCCAAGGCCGCGTCGGCGGCAAGTCGTGGCACACGAAGCAACTCAACGAGAAGCTGCCGGA
>JAFMIZ010000155.1 GCA_017853715.1 Pedosphaera sp. | reverse complement strand
CGCAACGACCTTGCTGACCTCCGCGCGTCTTTGAACGCTGCTGGCGCTCCCCAGCAGGGCCGCGCCGTTGTGCTGAACCCGACTTACTTTGCCAGCTTGGTGAAGAGCCTGAACAGCGCAGAGTTCCCTGGCTTCATCCGCGAGAAAACCGAAGGCTTCATTCCCCGCGTTGCTGGGTTTGACGTTTACGAGTCCGACCTCGCTGACGCCAACGGGCAGGGCTTGGGCGGTTTCGCGTTCCACAAGTCCGCGCTGCTCATGGCCGCTCGTCGCGTCGATGCTTCTGGCGCTCAGCAGATGGGCACCGAAGTGGCTGACGTGGTTGTGCCCGGGTTGAACCTGCCGATCCAGTTCCGCCGCTTCTACGACAACCTCGGCGGTTCTTTGAACTACGTGATGGGAGTCCTCTACGGCGTCCAGGCTGGTCGCACCGAAATGGGCATCCGCATCGTCGCTGAGTAGTCCTCCCCCTAAACTGAAGGGCGGGTGGCAATTCCGCTACCCGCCCTTTTGTACATCCGAGTATGTCAAAACCGATTACTGTCATTTTGCAGGGGCAAGAAATTCTTGCCAGTTTCACCGATTACGATTCCGCCGTCCGTGAGTTTCGGGCGCTGAATCCAGACAAGGGAGAGCTTTCGCTTCATGTGCTTAACCGTCCCGACAGAAAAAAAGGCCGCCCTTTGGTGGTTCAGAATGTACAGCCGCCGCCGCGCCCAGCTCCTAAGCGCAACAAAGAAAGCCTGATCTGATGTCCGACTGGCGCGACATTACCGCAACCGCAATGAGTGACGCTCTCGGCTACATGCAGGCCGACAGCGTGACATACCAGGGCGTGACGGCGGATTGTGTGGCAGCCGAACGCGAAAGCCAAACGCTTGCCATCGGCGGGTTTGAATCGCACTTCATTGGTTCGGTGCGGTTGGCAAAAGCTGGTTTCCCGGTGCCGGTGAAAGGCACCAAGCTCACGCTGAACGGCACAGAGCGCAGGATTGGCGACATAGCCGAAGATCCGGTTTCGTGGACTTTGTACCTGGAGGACATCACGCGATGATTGACCTTCTGACATGCGAAGCAATTCGCGACGAAATCACCGGCGATTTCCCCGGGGTGTACATCGGGCTGCCGCACGACGGCGAAAGCATCACGATGCCGTGCGTGTTGCTGGACCTTCGCGGCGATGCGCTCGTGGGAGGCCCGCTGCAGCGCGGCTCGCTGACGGCAGCAGTGATGCAGCAAACGGACGATTCCACGGTGGCCGAGCACATCGAGCTGGTGCAGCAAGTCACCGATGCAATCAAAAACGTTACCGGCGCTGGTTCCGAGATCCAGATTTACGGCGTCGTTGCGATCAACTCGGAAAATCAAAACACCGAGCGCCATTGGGTCACCAACCTTCAGTTCACCCTGGGCTACGGCCCGCAAACTTAAACGCCATGCCAACATTCGGAGTTACAGACACATTCGGAGTAACCGCGCCGACGGGCTACATCCAGAGTTCGGAGCAAACCGCAGAAATTGAAACCGCGACCATCAAGGGCGCAAACGGGCGCGTGGTTGAAGCGCAGCCAAAGCCGCGCAGCAAAACGACCGTCACCGTGACCTGCAAAGGCTCTGCGGTGCTTTCGACCGTTCCCGTGGGCAGCGACTTCAGTGCGTTGACGCTTACTTCCAGCAAGTTTTCTGAAACCAACGACGACTTTCCGACGAGCGAAGTCACGGCAGTACTCTTTGAATAACCATGAGCACCTTCGGCATTACCAAAATCACTGGCGACCTAGTCGAATCGGTTGATGTGACCTTGTCGGCTGAGACAAAGGAACTGATCACATCGGCTGGTGCACACTCAACGGCTCGGAATGTGGACACATCGTTTGCTTTCAGCGTGAAAGGCAAAGGCGACCTTCCATCGGTGACCCTTGGCGGCACAAGTGGCGCTCCAACTGGCGTTTCCGGCAAGATCATCATCACCAAGATCACCGAGAGCCAGACAAACGAAGACTGGCAAGGCTGGTCTTACGATGGCGTTGCCTATCCTGCCGTCGTTTAACGGACCGGCTTTCCGATTATGTCACACCTCAAAGTTGGAATGCGGATTGACTACATCCGCGACGACATGCCGCCGCTCAAGTCACCCAACACCGACCTCATCGGTGCTTGGCTGGCTGTGGGCGGCGAACTGCTGGACGAAGAGAACTTCCACGACACGGTGGAGGAAACAAAGGACGGCATCCGGCGGCAAGTGATCTGGAGCGTAAAGGGCGACAAGCTGGCAAAGTGCGGCGACGAGGAATTGTCCTTCGAAGAGTTTCGCCGCCGCTGGCTCTCGGAAGAATGGCGCAAAGCGCACCCGGGACACTTGGTGACCATCCTTAAGGCGCAACGGGATTACGCGGTGGCGCTCAAGGACTGGCTCAAACAGCAAAAGCCGTGCGCACTCATCCGCAAAGGCCGCCGCCATGTTGTCATTCACCCGGACCTTCCAGAGGACCAAAAACAAAAGCTCCTAAGCCAATTATGACACCGTTCCTGCAGAATTCCGTTGAGATCGACGGCCTTTCACTTCGTCCGTTTACTTTGCGCAGCCGCCTGAACTGCATGGCGCTGGGGCTGACGCTGTTTACGGAAACCGAAGGCGGCGAACTCACGCAGCAGCAGATTGAGGAGCAGATTCTTGCGCTGGCGTGGGAACGGTCGCAGCCGGTGGGCATCGTCCGCAAAGCCATCGACGACGGAACTGCTTGGGACCAAATTCATGCGTTTTCCGACACGCTGCCGCTCACGGCGCTCCCCAAGCTCGTGGCGGAGATCAACCGCGTTGCTTCCGAAATTAAGGAGGCGACGGTGCAAGTGATCCCGCGAAATGACGCTGTCGACAAGGACGCGCCGGGAAACTAGTTGCGCCAGGGTGGGAAGCCTCATTTGTTTTCACCCTGGCAAAAGAAACAGGTTGGACCGAAGACCAAATCCTTGACCTCCCAATGCTTCGCTCGCTGCAATACTACCACGCCGCGCTTTGGAGTGCCGGAGCGTGGACGGTGCGCGAGACGGCAAAGCCGGTGGAGCAACTCAGCCGCCTGTTGGCGTTCGCGCAGGAGGAGGCGGACGATGATTAAACTGCAACTCAATGAGGCTCAGGCCGAGTGGGGCGCGGCAACGCTCACCCGTATCGTGGAGGGTGTTGCCACTGGAGGCGTCGGGCTGCCTCTCCTGATGGCTGAGTCTTTCGCAGAGTACATGCTTACCGTCCGTGGCGTGACTCCACCCGCAAAAGGCGCGCGCGTCGTGGGGACCGTGGAATTGTCCCGTGGCAAAGCTGCAATCGACATCGACCTGAACCGGGCGTTTATCGTGTCTGCCAAAGGCGCGGTTTCTACCGTGGTAGGTGGCAAACTCGGGGCGACCATTGCCAAAAAGGTGCCGACGAAAGTTGGCCGCAAAGTGGCTGCGCGCTTGGCGCAAATTACTAAGCTCAAAACCGCCAAAAAGGCGGGACGGTTGGCCGCCCAGGGCGTGCGCGCTGCGGGCGCTGCGGTGGTCAAGGAGGTACTCAGCGCAGCCGACGAAGACCCGCGCAGTTGGTACGAGCAGCAACGGCGCAACGGGCGGTTTCAAGGGCGGACGAAAATGCAGATTGACCGGACGACTTTTGAAAACATCCGCACTGCGTTTCACGCGCGCGTTGGCTACCTGCAGAGCGGTTGGAATGCAGCGTGCGAACGGTTTCGGGTTGCGACCCCGAGTTGGATCAGCGGCAAAGGCGGGCGTGGCACGGTCAATGTCTCACGGTCTACGGCAAAGCTGGAAGTCCGAGCGGAAAACCAAGTGACCTACGCGGGCGGCATCGAGGGGATGCAGCGGCGACTCGATTACGCAGGCCGGGTGGTCGCAAAACGAATGGAGCAACGGTCCAAAGCCGTCGCGGAAAAATCAATGCAAGAGGTGATCAATCAATGAGCGCAACCGCACAATTAGCTTTGGACGTCCGGGGATTCCTTGCCGGGATGGACCTCGCCAAACAAGCCATCAACAACTTTCGCTCAGATTCCGGCAAGGTCGACGAGGGCAACGGCATGGGCAAGCTGAAGGTGGCCGCCGTTGGGCTTGCTGCAGGCATCGCCGCGCTTGGAACGGCGGTCTATAAAGGAGTCCAATCGACCGTGGAACTCGGGGCTCGCTTGGTGGATGTCAGTTACAAGTCTG
>JAFMIZ010000057.1 GCA_017853715.1 Pedosphaera sp. | reverse complement strand
TGGAAACGACATCCAACTGCTCCACCACGACGCCCAGCTTGTGCTCGGCCAGACGTTCGGCCACCCGCCGCCGCACGTCGTCTTTGAAGCCAAACACGTCACGCGTCAGGATGTCGTCCACCTTGAACTCCGCCGCGGATTGCACCAGCGCGTCGTTCAAAGCATTCAACAGGAGGTTCGAAGCACTCGCGCCGTTGAAAGGGCTGTTGGTCGTGCCCGCAAAGCCGAACACATATTGAACGGGATCCTCGATGCGGTAATTCAGGATAGCCCGCGCGTGAATGATGTTCTTGTCCGCCGTGACCACGTAACCGTCCACCGCCGGGTTGAGCGACATGGCAGGTGGCGGCTCGGTTCCGGCGACCTCCTGTTCCGGGGTGATGTAATACCAACCCACGGTTGAAGTGATGCGCTGCACCTCGGTGATGGGCACCTTCACCACTTCATCAATCGGATACGGCAACGCAAAGTGCAGGCCGGGGCCGAGCAACGCCTTCTGGCCTTCGCCCTGCGGCTTGCCGAAGCGAAGCACCACGGCGCGCTCCTGGGGGCCCACGGTGAAAAAGCCCGAGCCGAGGAACACGATCACCAGCAGCACCATCACCACCTTGACGATGCCAAAGCTGCTCTTCAACGCCTCAGCCAAAGCTTGTGAACCGGCATCCAACGGTGTCTCCGGCGCGGCAGGCGCATGGCTGTGCCCGTGATCGTGATCATGGTCATGCGAATGACCTTGGGCATGGTCGTGGTCGTGATGATGATGGTCGTGGCTCATGCGCTCACTTCTTCAAAAGGTTGGTGGAACCGGCACGGAACAGATCAAACGGCGGCGTGCTCGCGTCGAAAATCAGCGTGGACCGTTCCTTGAGCGACAGCTCCAGCGCGTCGAGCTTCAGGAGGAAGTTGGCCAGCTCGGGGCTCTGTTGGAACGTCGGCAACACCTGCGCGGCATAAGCTTCACCCTGAGCGCGGATGCTGCGGGCCTCCCGTTCGGCGTTGGCCAGCGTCTTCGCGGCATCGGAATCCGCCTTGGAGCGAATCTTCGCCGCTTCCGCCGCGCCTTCGGATTCGTAGCTGCTGGAGAGCACTTCACGCTCGCGCTTCATACGATCGAAGACCGACTGCGTGACGGCTTCAGGCAGGCCGAGCTTCTTGATGCCGAGGAAAGTCACCTCGATGCCGTAGCTGTTGGCCTTGAGCTGCTGCTGGAGCGCGGTCAGGATTTCCCTCTCGATGGCTTCGAACTTCTGCCCGCCGGAAGCCGAAACGAAATCGCCCAGCGGATGCTTGCCGATGACGCCGTTCTTGGCGCTGCGGATCATGCCTTCGAGCACTTTCTTCTCGGCCTCCGCCGTCGAGTCGCCGCCAAACTTCGGGAAGAACGCTTGCGGATCCGTGATGCGCCAGCCGACGTAAATCTGCGTGAGCAACGTGTTACTGTCGGCGGTGAGGTCCTCGGTGAGTTTATCCTCGAACGACTGGATGCGCTGGTCGAACTTGTAAACCTTCTGGATCGGCCACGGCCACCGGAAGTGCGGTCCAGCCCCGACGGTGCGGGTGGGTTTGCCAAAGGTGGTCACGATGGCGACCTCGGATGTGCGCACCTGAAAGACGAACAGGAGCACGAGGAAAACGGCCAGCAAGATGGCGCCGATGATGATGCTTACGGGATTGCGATGCATGGTGATAAATTCCTTTAGTTCTTGGGCGGCACGGTCACGTTGAGCAGGTCGGTGCGAATCTTGTCCTGCAAATCAAACTGGATGACGTCGCGCGAGTTGGTGGTCGTGATGACGTATTTGCGGGCCGGGGCGGTCGCCTTGGCAAAGGACTGCAAATACGCGCGTTGCAGGTAAACGGACGGGGCCGCAGCGTAGGCCGGCACCTGATTAGTGAACAACGCGGCGCGCGCGCCGACGTTGACCTCGGCCCGCTGACGCTCGGCCTCCGCCTGCGCTACCAGCTGGAAGGCCCGGGCATCGGCGGCGGCGCGATTGCTGATGGCCCCGGCCTGAGCGGCCAAGATCTGCGCCTGCTTAGATTGTGCAGCGCTGACCGCCCTCTGAAATTCCGGAGCCACGCTGACCGGGGGATGAATGTCCTGAAGCCCGATGTAATGCACGGTCACGCCGAGGGGCGGCTGCACGGCGTCCACCGCGGACTGGATGGACCGTTGCAGGTCAGCGGCGGCCTGCTGACGCGTACGGGCCATCACCTCGGCGATATCGGAAGCGGCAAGGAACCTCACCACTTCGCGCGTCGCCAGGTCTTGCAGCAACTGCCCGGAATCCTCGTGGTTGTAGGCGTAGGCCCGGAGGTCAGTGATGTTGTAATGCACCGGGAAACTGACGGCCAGCAGGCTGACGGGGGGCGTCTTGCGGCCCGATCCCCTGTTCGCAGAGTCGACGGAGACCTGGTCCTTGTTGGCCACCAGCAACAGGTCCTCCTTGGAGTGCGCCTGCGTCCAGAGGATGACGGGCTCCCTCGCCTTATCCGGGTCGGGCTGAGAACCGATGGTGAAGACCTGCACCTGCTCGGTGCGATAGCGGAAAGCGTTGTCGATGGGGTAGGGCCACTTGAAATGCACGCCCGGCGCCAACTCGGTGCGACCCTCGACCGGCTTGCCCCAACGCTCCAGCAAGGCGCGCTCGCCGGGGTCGATGAACACCACGCAGGTTGAAAGCATCAGCACGGCGAACTGCATGATGAGCAGCCAGCCCAGCGCTTTTTCGAAGAACTTGAAAATCCACGTGTCAGAAACCTTGAAGCCGAACTGGTAGTCAAAGGTGTGCGCGGCCGTGGTGAACACATCCTCCGGGTGCGCCAACAATCCGAGCAGGCGGCTTTCGTAGATGGGGCGACCGACCTTTCCTTTCACGCGGGGACGATAGATTTCGAGGATCAAGCCCAGCGCCGTTTCGACGGCAGCCACTGCGAGCAACACCGTGAGGACTTGGGCGACAATCAGGTCCACATTGGGAGCGCCGGCCTCGACGGCGGCCACCGCACCGGCCGCCACCGCCGACAGGTAGGCGCAGAGCAACATGTAGCTGGACGCGGGACGCAAGAGGCGATGGTTCTCCAGTCGCGCAATGGTGGAGGAGAATTTACCCAGCAGGAACAGCATGAGAGCAAAGATGCCGAGCAAGGACATCAGGAGCATCGGCTGCTTGAGCGCGACGACTGTTCCGGCCTGGCCCAGCCACTTCCAAGCCAGCCAAGCGCCGACGGCCTGCAACAACAGGAGGACGACGGTGAACGCGGGCACGAACCATTTCTCGAACTGCTCGCGGGATTGCTGCGCGGGCAAATTACCGGAGTCGGCCGTTTCAAACAGACTGGAGCCACCTTTGGCCCGGGCGAGTTCCCCGAACTCCAACCGCTCGGCGCGTTCCCGCTCTTCGAGCCGCATCTGGAACCAGCTCACAATGGCCACCAGCGCACCGATGCCGGTGAAGCCGGCGGCGAGAGTGGCAGCCAGCGCGTGCCCGGCGTGAGCGAGCGCAAACGCCGTCACGGCCACGGCCAACAGCGTCAGCAGGTTGATCAATCCGTTCTTTTGAATGCTGCGTTCCACGGTTTTACGTCAAAAATTAAAAGTTAAAACTGCCAATGGACTGACAGCCGCGCGCGCCTGAGGTTCGGTTTTTCACTTTGAACTTTCAATCAACCGAGTTCCCGGTCCTCAAACAAAGTCACCGCGATGGCCAGCGCGGCGCCGACCTGACAAACCATGTAGCCTGCGGATTTACCCAAGTAGCTCCACGGAAAGGTCTTGCCGCCCGTTTCCAACACATCGGCGACCCAGAAAAGCTGCCAATTGGGAACCACACTGTAAAGCACCTCAGCCCACCACGGCCCGGGGGCGTCCAGACTCCCACCCGATTTCTGATAGAAATAGTCCGTCATCAACCCTGCCAAAAACAATGCCGAACACACCGCCAGGGTGGGAATCATGTCCAGCCGGGTCGAACAGGCAATCGCCGCGCCGGCCAGAATCCACAGGGCAAAGAGGATCAAGATCGCGCAAGGCACCAGCCGCCAGTCCACCGAGGCGGCGGCATAAGCAGTTTTCGGGGGGGCGGTGAATTGGACGATGACCAGGGCGGCCAGGGTCAGGAGCACGGTGAGCAGCAACACCGCATTGCTGACGAAGGGGCGGCGGAGAAAGTAATTCACGAAGCCACCGGCCAGGTAAGCGAGAGCCATCGCTCCGCCAAAGATGCCGACGGACCGGGTGTCCGTCTCGCCGTAGGCATCAAAGGCCATGCGGCTGGCGACCAGCGAGGCGACGAGGTTCACGTAAGTCAGGAGCGCGAGCGCTGCCGCCACGCCGACATATTTAGCCAGGATGAATTGAGCGCGGCTGACAGGTTTGGACAACACGGCCAGCGCCGTGCCTGCGCGGATTTCACGGGCCAACGAGGCAGAAGCACTCACCACCGCGCCGAACAATCCCGCCAGCAGCATGACCGCCAGCACGCTGTTCTTGACCAGCTTGGGTTCGTCTCCGAACGCGAAGTAATAGGGCATGGCCAAGAACAGCGTAAACGCGGCCGAAGCCGTCATCAGCAGCAGGAAAACCGGCTGCCGGATGAGCTCCATGAACGCGTTACGAGCGATGGTGACGAACTGACGCATCTGGTTTTGGTCGGCAGAGACTAAAGGAAAACGGGTTCAATGCAAACGGTTAGCACAGGTCAGGCCCGCCTCCGTTCAGCCCGGTGGACTAGGCCACTGGCAGCAGGATGTGGAAGGAGGTCCCCTTGCCCGGCTGGCTCTCGGCGGTGATCACGCCGCGGTGCTCATGGATAATGCGGCGAGTGATGGCCAAACCCAGGCCGGTGCCGTTGGGTTTGGTGGTGAAGAAAGGTTCAAAGAGTCGGGCAAGATGCTCCGATGAAATGCCCGCACCGGTATCGCGAATCACGATGCGGAGGCTGCGCTCGGACCCACCCGGCAGCGAAGCGGCGGCGGCCCCGGCCACGGAGTCAGTTTCCACGGTGAGCGTACCGTCGCCGGACATCGCTTCGGTGGCGTTGAGCAGCAAATTCAGAATGGCCTGTGCGAGGCAGCCTTCGTTGCCATGGACGAGGTCCGGCTGGGCCGCGAAGCGGGTGACAACGGTGATATTGCCGCCCGCACACCGGGGCCGCACGAGGCGCAAGGAGCGCTCCAGCAATTCATGCATGCCAGCAGGGCAAAAATCCGCCGCTGAGGGGCGCGAATACTTGAGCACCTGAGTCGTGATCGAGTCTATCCGCTTGATCTCCTGCTGCATGGTTTCGCCCAGTTCGGCTTGTGGGTTCTGTTCGAGCAAGAGGTCCGCGAAGGTTTTGACGGCAACGAGCGCGTTCCGGACTTCATGGGCCATCTCCGCCGCGAGGGTGCCCATGCTGGCCAAGCGGTCCAGGTGTCGGACATCGCCCTCGAGTCGCCTGGCCAAACCAACGTCCTGAACCAAAACAGCCACGGAAGCCCGACCGTCGACATGAGTCAAGGGCAAGGCCGTGAACCGCAGCGGGAGGGCGGGCGCCCCGTTGCGTTGGGAAAATCCGGTGTGGGAGGCGGACGCATTGGTTCCCAATGCCCGCTGAACGAGCTCGTGAATGGGTTGGGGAAAGGTCTCCGCATGTTGGCGGGGCGCAAACGGGGCGTCCAGACCAAGCATCCGGGCGGCATCCTGGCTTTGGAGGCGCAACTGTTGGTGCGCGTCGAAGACCAGGGTGGCCACGGTGAGTTCATCCTGCATCAGCCGAACAAGTCCGGCGGAGAGTTCACCGCGGTCAACAGGAGCCTGGGCGGTCAAGGGCATGCCTGCATGATAAATGGGGGCGCGCGCGGGACAATAAAAAGGTGGCCCAGATATGGATTGGATGCGTATTGCACCTGAACCACCTGTCCTGAAAAAGGGCAAACCAAGCCAACGACCGGCTCGCAAAAGCGCGCAGCCGCACTAATTTTCACCAATTAGCCGGGCACTTCACGGCTGTTTTGGCCTAATGGTAAAGTTCCCAAGTAATGGCCCGCCAGTTGCTGAAACCCCTCAAATATGAAAATCAGAAGCATATTCATCATTTTAAGCCTTGGTAGCATGGGTGCTTGGGGCCATGGCTTCCGCCAGCCAGATCAAGACGCTGCCGCCACCGCTCGTGGCGAAGCCTTCGTCGCGACCGCCGACAACCCGTCTGCGATTTACTACAATCCCGCCGGCATCACCCAATTGGAGGGGCTGCAAACACGAGTTGGCCTCTACAACGTCTCCTTCGAGTCGGAGTTTAACGACACATTCAAAACGGATGGTGACATGAATGTCGCCCCACAAATCTTTGCGGTCTACTCGCCCGATGAATCACCGCTATCCTACGGACTGGGAGTGTACGTCCCTTATGGTCTGAGTCTGGAATGGCCGGAAACAACAGGTTTCCGCAGTGCCGGGCTGGCTGCCGATCTGGCTTACACCACGGTCAATCCGGTGATCGGGTGGCAAATATGTGATACAGTTTCCATCGGAGCAGGGCCGACTTTCAACTTCGGCGATCTGGAGTTGAAGCAGGGACTTTCGCCTTTTCCGGGCAATGATTACTTCCGATTTCAGGGGGATGGGTTCGCGGCCGGGTTCAATGCCGGCCTGATGTGGCAAATCACAGAACAGTTCGTTTTTGGTGCTGCTTACCGAAGCAAGACCGAACTGGACTACGAGGGAAGCTCGCGCCTTTTCGCAAATATTCCGCCAACGGACATCACCGTGACCTCAGCGGCTGAACTGCCGACACCCCAGAACATTGCAGCTGGTTTGTCCTGGCGCCCCACCCCCAAATGGAACATCGAATTCAACGTGGACTGGACGGATTGGAATCAACTTAACACCGTTCCCATCCGCCAGGGGATTCCTGTCCCTCCGCTCACGCTCAACTGGGAATCCAGCATCTACTATGAGTTGGGAGGCACCTACAAGTTCGACAACGGCTGGCATGTCAGCGCGGGTTATATCTACAACGAAAACTCCATGCCTGACGCCACGTATACGCCATTGGTAGCGGATTTGGACCGGCAGTTTTTGAGCGTGGGCGCAGGCAGCACCATCGGTAATTTCAGTTTCGACGTTGCGTATCAATTCGGGTTTGCCGATTCTCGCAACGTCACCGGCAGCCCGGTCACGTTGGCGGGTCAGACAGCGGACGGACAATATGACTTCACCAGCCATGCTGTTGCTCTGTCAGTCGGCTGGAAATTTTGACTTTTAGGGGCTTTTTCCGCTGAGCAGGACGATTCAAACCGTGCTGTGGGCGCATTACGCCATAGTTTATTGAGCCATGCATTATCCCCTCCCAACCCATGTCACGGTGGCCTGGAAAAACCGGGATGGTTTGGAGGCAACTGCCCAAGGCGAGCGCCTGACCAAACAGTCGGTTACGCTCACCATGGTCAAAACCGGGGAAACGCTGAGCGCATCTGAAGTTCTGGAGGGCATCAAAATCCTGGCTGGAACCAATGTCATCTACGAGGGGCGCGGCGTGGTTTCGGCGATCATTGAAGCCGGGGGGGGCACATATTACAACCTGACCTTGCAGAATCCGAAGTTCGAGCTGCAGCTTCCACCCAGAAACCAGATTGAAACATTGAGCAACGCGGCCTGCCAGCAGATCTTGGAGCGGTGTGGCCAACGCGAGCGGATCGACGGAGAATTCCGTTTGCTGGTGGGTGAAGTATCCGACCTGCTGAACATGACACGAGCTTGGATGGATCAAGTTGAATGCGCGCTGGCTCCTGAACAGTGGACGGATGGGTGGGTCGATGATTTCTTGAACACGAGTGCGCCACGCATCACGGGGACGTTCAACATCAAGCACGAGCGTTTCGAGGACATCATAGAAGCGGCCACGGATCGGGGTCAAAAGACGGAGCTTGTTCAACTCCATCGAGACTTCACTCAGACGCATTGGCAGCAGTTCTTTCTTGGAAACCCATTTGGCCATAGAACTTTCTTCAAACCCCTGGGATACGCCGGCGACTACGAGATGATGAGCATGATTCATCGCAATCGCCCAGAGGGGAACGGACTGTTTAATCGTCTTGTTCACTGGCTGTTACTGAGCCAATGGCCGGCCCTGTCGGTCCGCAATCGCATCGCGCACTTGAGGGATGTCATTACCGAGACGGGCCTGAAAGCGGCAAGCAGGGGGAAGCGGGCAAAAATATTGAACATCGGGTGCGGCCCGGCTTGGGAAGTACAGCAGCTCGTCAAGTCAACCAGCCTTGTTGACGTCATGGACTTCACCTTGCTGGACTTCAATGAGGAGACCTTGGCCTATGCTGGCAGAATTGTGCGGGATCTAAATCAGCAACACGGTCGGACTTCGACTCTAAACACGGTCAAGATGTCGGTCTATCAGTTGCTCGCGAGAAGCAAATCACCCCAAAATCTCCTGCCCGGTGATTTCGACCTGGTTTATTGCGCCGGCCTGTTTGACTACCTATCTCCTGAAACCTGCCGGCATCTGGTTGGTTTCTTTTACGATATCCTGTCACCCGGAGGAACCGTGGTTGTGGCAAACATGAACGACTCAAAGCCGTTTGCAAATTTCATCGAATACATTCTCGATTGGCATCTGATCTACAGAAGCCCGTCTCAGATCCGAACCTTTGCCCCAATCAGGCCGGGAAGCCATTCTGAAGTGATACACGAGCCCACCACGGCGAACCTATTTCTACATGTTCGAAAGCCTGACAAGTGAGCGTCTCGTCCCGGCAGAGTTCCGCGCAGCCTACCGAAGACACGACCACAAACGAACAGCCGAGAAAACCCGGCGGGGATGCATTTTTGGGACCCTGTTTGTTCCGCTGTTTTGGATCTTGGATTTATACATGTATCCCGATCTTTCCGGGGTCTTTCTTATTTCCCGCCTGATCTGCGCAGGAATAATGGGGGCTCTTTTTTTTGTCATTGGGACAGAGTTGGGCCAATCACAGTTAAGATTTCTTGGCGTGGTAATTCTTCTGCTACCAACCCTGACCATTTCGTACATGATCACCCAAGCGCCAGAGGGGGCTGCGAACTCGCCCTACTACGCGGGCCTGAACCTGGTTTTGATCGTCCTGGCTGTTGTGCTCGACTGGACTCTATGGCAGAGCGCGCTTTGCGTGACCTTGGTGTTATTGATCTATCTTGGCGTGACCCTGCCACCGCTAAACTTGGAGGACCGTGATATGGTGGGCATGCTGGCAAACAATTTGGGGTTTCTTATCTCGACCGGAGCCGCAATCATATTCGGATCGCGTTACCACGAGCGGGTTCGCATACAGGAGTTTGTTGCCAGCGAACGCGTGAAGCTTCAAAAGAGCGCACTCGAAACAAGCAACGAAGCGCTCAGCCGAAAGACCACGGAACAAGAGCAGACCTTGTTGGAACTGCACCAAACCCAGGACCAACTTGTCACCAAGGAAAAACAGGCGTCGCTCGGCGTCTGGAGCGCGGGCATCATCCACGAGATGAACAACCCCCTCAACTTTGCGCGGACCGGCCTCTATGCTTTGCGTCAAAAGGAAAAACACCTCCCCGACGAGCAAAAGGCCGACTTCAAGGACCTGATCGCTGACATTGATGACGGCATTCAACGGGTGCACACCATCGTCTCCGATCTGCGCACCTACGCGCACCCAGGCAAAGAGGATGATCAGGAAGAAGTGGCGGTAGAGGAAGTTGTCAACGTAACGTTGCGTTTCTTCAGCGGCGATGTGCAAGGGCACATCGAAATCATCAAGTCGATCCCTGCGGGCCTCACGGTGCACGTCAACCGCAACAAGCTGGTCCAGGTGCTCGGCAACCTGCTCCAGAACGCGGTCGATGCCCTCAAAACCAAACCGTTCGCCAACGGAGAACACCCAACCATAACCGTTTCGGGTGAGACCGCCGGCACACGCAGCCGAATCATCATCCGCGACAACGGGCCGGGGATCCCGAAGGAGAATCTCCCCAAGATATTCGATCCATTCTTCACCACGAAGGATGTAGGGCAAGGCATGGGCTTGGGGCTGGGCATCTGTTACCGCATCATCGAAGGCTTTGGCGGCACCATTTCGGTGCGCAGCGAGCCGGGCGGCTTTTGTCAATTCACACTGGACCTCCCGGCTGAACGCGCGGAGGCTGGCAACAACTAGACGGGAACCCCATGGACAATTATTACGATTACAAGAAGTTCGCGGTCCTGTATGTGGACGATGAGGAGAAGTCGCTGAAGAATTTCACGCGCGCCTTCGGTGAGAGCTTCCGCATCCTGACCGCCACCAATGCCCAGGCCGGACTGGCGTTGCTGGAGGAGCGCAAGGACACCATTGGAGTGCTCATGACCGACCAGCGCATGCCTGGCGAAAAGGGCGTCTGGCTGCTGGAGAAGGCGCGCCAGCTTGAACCGAGGATCATCCGGATTCTCGTCACGGCATTCACCGACATGGATGCCGCCATTGCCGCCGTCAACACCGGCTCGATTTACAAGTTCATCATGAAACCATGGGACCCGCCGCAGTTGGACAACAACCTGCGCCGCGCCCTGGAATTCTTCATGGTGCAAAAGGAGCGCGACCAGCTGCTGAAGGAGAAGCTGTCCGTCATCCATAACATGATGATCGCCGACCGCATCGTGAGCCTTGGCCTGCTAGCGCAGGGGTTGAGCCAGCACATCCGCAACCCGCTCCAAGCCGTGCGCACGTTCATGGATCTCGCGCCCCTTAAGATCGAGGAAGAGAAGCATCACGCGGGCGAACTGCGCGACCCGGAGTTCTGGCGGGACTACTACAAGAACGCCCAGTCGCAGCTTGATAAGATCACCCGTCTGCTCAACGACCTGTGGGCCGCACCAGAGCGGCCCGGCTCCGGTTTCAACGACAAGATCAACCTGAACTCAACCCTTCGCGACGCAGCGCTCCACCTCCAGCCGACCTTGGACAGCAAACAAATCAAGCTGTCCAGCCAACTGACGGAAGGCCTGCCGGAAATCGGCGGGGACGCCCCCAAGATCCGGCGGCTGTTCGATTTGTTATTGAAGGATGAGGCGACCAGCCTGCCCAAGGGTTCGACCATCACCGTCGCGGCGCGCCACAACCCCCAACCGCCCAGCGGACAGGCTGAAGTGCAAATCACGGTCCAAGACGACGGCCCCGGCCTGCGCACAGAGGCGGTGCGCGTGTTGTTCGACCCCTTCACGCTCCGGATGGACATGCCCACGGAATACGGCATCAACCTGATGGGCTGCTTCTTCATCGTGCATCATCACGGGGGACGCATCGAAGCGCACAGCGAGCAAGGCAAGGGCACAACCTTTGTCATCCACCTGCCTGTGAACCCAAGCGATGCTCCGACTGAGGACCGCCGGGAATTCCTGCAAAAAGTCCTGCTGAACGAAAGCGTCTGGCAGAAGCTGATTTCCTCCGCCGATTAATCCTCACCACACAGAGCAGCCATGGGCCCGTGCAATGCACGCCAACTTTGGCTGCCGCGTATGAAATCAACCGCCGCCCTGGTGCATGAACTTTACCGGACTGTGGGACGTCTTTGTCGAGTTGGTGGCAACGCCCTTCCGCCAAATGGAGCTCATCTGGGGCATCGTGCCGCTCTACTTTGCTCTCGGGCTCAACGAGCTGACGTCAAGCAAGGCGAATCATCGCACCGCCCTGCAGACCGGTTTCAGCTTCATCTGGGCGGGCGCACACTGGCTCCATCCCTATTTTCGGACCAGTTCGACGGGCGCCCGGCTGGACTTGGATGCCATGCTGCCCATCAACTTGCTGGTGACCGGAACGGTGATGGGGCTGGGCATTGTCGCCCTGGCAAGCGGGCTACGCCGCAAGTTTCCCAAGCACATGTCCTTCCTCGGCCACACCCGATTTGCAAATTACTTCACCATCATGCTTTATCCCCTGCAAGCCCAGTGCCTGACATGGACTTGGGACCGGGTGATCGCCATCGCGTCCTTCGCCCTGCCCGTCTGGCTCGTCTTGCACTTTGGCCTCATGCCGCTGAGGGAGCACAGGTAGCGGGCTGGGTGGCGCTGCGGGCACGCAAGCAACCTATTTAAAGCGGCATCCGCCCCGGGAGCGTAACGCAAGCTGTCCGCTGACGGCCTCACCAAAGCGCAGGACGCCTGGTTGGGATTTGAACAAACGCGCGACCAGCGCGTCATAACTTGGAGCAACGAAAGGCATACAATGAAGAAATCAATCATACTAGCAGCTGTAGTACTCGCCACGCATCTGGTGAACGCCGGCGAATGGCTGACCGACCTGCCCAAAGCGCAGGAGCAGGCCAGGAAGGAAAACAAGCTGGTCCTAATGGATTTCACCGGCTCAGACTGGTGCGGCTGGTGCATCAAGCTGAAGAAGGAAGTCTTCGACACCAAGGAGTTCAAGGAGTATGCGGACAAAAACCTGGTGCTCGTGGAAATCGATTTCCCAAGGAAAAAGGCGCAGAGCGAGGAACTCAAGAAGGCCAACAGGGCCCTGCAGGCGAAATACAAGATCGAGGGCTATCCAACCATCATAGTCCTCAACGCCGAGGGCAAACAGGTAGATGAGCTGGGCTACATGCGCGGCGGCCCCAAGCCGTTCATCGAGAAACTTGAGAAGCTGAAGAAGTAATGCGGCCCCCATGGAATCAGGCGCGGCTGGCACCTGCCCGCCGCGCTTTTTCTCTTCTGCCCGTTTGACAGGAGGGCCCATCAGGTGAAGTGTTGGGCATACCCAACGGAGGGGCCTGCATGCACTATATCTGGTTTATTCCGGTCTTTGCACTGGTGGTGGTTGGGGTATGGCTGCTGTATCTGGTGGCCGCCAGAGGCCAGCCCGAACACCCCGAACGCTCCGTGGATGGCGCGCACGAGTTGGAACGCGCCGAGGACGAAGCCGCCGCCAAACGGGCCGCGAAGCAGGCTTAATCCAAGTCCAGCATTGTCCTGGCCTCAGGACGGGCTTCCCGACGTGACAGCGGGCCGGCGTCGAATTGTGTCTCGCATTTCACCGTTTTGGCGGTACCCTGTGGGCCTGCCATGGCGAAGGACGGCACAGGTTACAAACCCGAACACTTCATCAACCGCGAGTTGAGCTGGCTGGAATTCAACCAGCGCGTGCTGGATGAAGCGTTGAATTCCTCCACCCCCCTGCTGGAGCGCGTAAAATTTTTCTGCATCACCAGCACGAACCTGGATGAATTTTTCGAAGTGCGGGTGGCCGGGGTGAAGCAGCAGATCGAAAGCAACGTGGTCTCCCGGACGGTGGATGGCCTGACCGCGACCGAAACCTTTCGCGCCATCACGAAGCGTGTTCACAAGCTGGTCGAACAGCAATACGATTGCTGGAACGAGGAGTTGGTGCCCGCCCTGGAACGCAACCGCATCCGGTTCCTGAAAATGGCCGACCTGAAAGCGGCCGAGCTCGAGTGGATCCAACGATTCTATCGCACCGAGGTGCTGCCCGTGCTGACACCCCTGGGGATCGATTCCGCGCACCCCTTCCCGCAGCTGCTGAACAAGTCGCTCAACATCGTGCTCGAACTGGAGGCCAAGCAGGGGAAGCGGACGCAGAAAAGACTGGCGGTGGTGCAAGTGCCGCGCTTGTTGCCGCGCTTGGTGAAACTGCCGCGCGCGGACGGCAAGCAGGACCACGTATTCCTCGGCCAGATCATCAAACACCATCTGCCCGAACTGTTTCCCGGCGGCAGAATCCTTGGCGCATGGATGTTCCGGGTGACGCGCAACAGCGAGCTCTACATCGACGAGGAGGAAATCGCCAACCTGCTCAAGGCGGTGGAGAACGAACTGCACAATCGCCGCAAGGGGGATGCCGTGCGCCTTGAAGTGGAACGCGGTTGCCCGAACAGCCTGATCTCCGCCCTGCTGCGCCGCCTGCGGCTGACGGAGGACGATCTCCACCTCATCAACGGCCCACTCAACCCAGCGGGCCTGCTGCAGTTGTGTCAGGGCGATCATTCGCCGGAGTTACGAGATGCGCCCTTCGTCGCCCCCGTGGCAGCCCAACTACGCGGCAAGCCGGACATCTTCGCCGCCATCCGGGAGCGCGACATCCTGTTGCACCATCCCTACGAAAGCTTCAGCAGCGTGGTGGAGTTTCTCGAGAAAGCGGCGGCGGACCCCAAGGTGCTCGCCATCAAACAAACTCTTTATCGCAGCGGCGGCGACACGCGCATCGTGGGCGCCCTGATGAACGCCGTGCGCAACGGCAAACAAGTCACAGCGGTGGTGGAATTGCGCGCGCGCTTCGATGAGGCCAACAACATCCAGTGGGCGCGGCAACTGGAAGAAGCCGGCGTGCATGTGGTGTATGGCCTCGTCGGTTACAAGATCCACGCGAAGGTTTCACTGGTTGTGAGACGGGATGCGGACGGCATCCGCCGCTACGTTCACCTCGCCACGGGCAACTACAACGCGTCCACCGCGAAGCTCTACACCGACCTGGGAATGTTCACCTGCAAACCCAGTTTCGGCGAGGACGCCACCAACCTGTTCAACCTGCTCACCGGAATCTGCCAGTATCAAGGCTCACAAAAGCTGCTCATCGCGCCGTTCGAGCTGCATGAACGCACGCTGAAGCTGATCGCGCGCGAAACGAGTCACGCCCGCCAAGGCCTCCCGGCGCGCATCATCGCCAAGGTGAACTCGCTGGTGGACGAGAAGATCATCGCCGCGCTCTACGAAGCGTCCCAGGCAGGCGTGAAGATCGACTTGATCGTGCGCGGCATCTGCTGCCTGCGACCGGGTGTGCCGGGCGTTTCCGAAAACATCACGGTGCGCAGCATCCTGGACCGGTTCCTGGAACACCACCGGATCTTTTACTTCGAGAACGCCGCCCGGCCCGAAGTTTTTCTGAGCAGCGCCGACTGGATGCCGCGCAATTTCTTCCGGCGCATCGAAGTCGCGTTTCCGGTGGAGGACGGGGTGTTGCGCGACCGGATCATCAACGAGGTCCTCGCGATCGCCCTGAGCGACACGGTGAAAGCCCGCCATCTGCAGGCAGACGGGAGCTATCACATCCAGCCCCCGCCAACAAAAACGGCGACCAAGCGCAGCCAGTTTGAATTCATCGCCAATGCAGCGGAGAGCAAGTGCGCCACTGGCCGGGCGTCGGGGCGATTTCCGAAGGTCAAGCTGGCCCCCGGCCCGTTTGCTGGGAAGCGACGTTAGGCGAGGAAGGCTTGCACCGCCCTGCCCACGGCGAGGAAGGCTTGAGCGGGCGCACTGTCCGGCGCAACGGCCGTCACCGGCTCGCCCGCGTCGCCGCCGGCACGGATCTCCGTGAACAACGGCACTTCGCCGAGGAACTTGATTCCCTGGCGCGCCGCCTCGGATTTGCCGCCGCCGTGGCCGAAGATTTCGAGGCGGTCCCCGTTGGGGGCCAGGAAGTAACTCATGTTCTCCACGATGCCGAGGATGGGCACGTTAACCTTCTCGAACATTGCGATGCCTTTGCGCACGACCCCAAGGGACGCTTCCTGCGGAGTCGTCACTACCACGCCACCGTCGAGGGGCACCGTTTGGCAGAGCGAGAGTTGCGCATCCCCGGTGCCGGGCGGGAGGTCCACCAGCAAGCAATCCAGTTCGCCCCAATCCACCGAGTGGATGAACTGCTGAATCGTCTTTTGAATCATCGGGCCGCGCCAGATGACAGGCTGATCGTCATCCAGGAGAAATCCCATGCTCATCAATTTCACACCGTGACCTTCTGGCGGAATGAGTTTGTTGTCCTCGCTGACCGTAGGTCGCTCTTTCACACCCATCATCAAAGGAATGCTGGGACCGTAAATATCGCAGTCGAGCAGCCCCACCTTCGCGCCAAGATGTTTCAACGCGCACGCGAGATTCACACTGACCGTGGATTTACCCACGCCGCCTTTGCCGCTGGCCACGGCGATGACGCGCTTGATGCCGGGGACGCGATTTTGTCCCTGCCCGGGATTCTGCGCATGCGCCGCCTGCGCGGGGGCACCCGCTGAACGAACATCCACGTGGACGTGCTGCACACCGGCAAGACCTTTCAAGAGCGCGTCGGCATCAGCTTTTATCCTCGCAGCCGCCTCAGGGTTGGAAGTGGTCAGCTGAATCAGCACGCTGACCGCGCCTTGGTTCACGGCGATGTCTTTGACGAGGCCGAAGGAAACGATGTCACGGCTGTAGCCGGGGAACTTGACCGCCTTGAGCGCTTCGCGAATGGAGTCGGGTGATTGCATAATGGAAACCAAAGGGTCGTGATCTTGATGCGGCTTGAACGAACTAAACCGGCATCTGCAACTGGAGCTTGTCGGCCACTTGGGCCACATCCTTGTCACCGCGCCCGGAGAGGTTGACGATGAGGATGGACTTCCTGTCCAGCTTGGGCGCGCGCTTCATGCACTCGGCAATGGCGTGCGAGCTTTCCAGGGCAGGAATGATTCCCTCCAAGCGCGCCAGCGCGTTGAAAGCCTCCAGCGCCTCCGCGTCGGTGGCGTAAGTGTATTCCGCGCGACCGGCGTCCTTGAGCCAGGCGTGCTCGGGGCCGACGGCGGCGTAATCCAGTCCCGCGCTCACACTGTGGGTGAGTTGGATCTGGCCGTAGTCGTCCTGCAAAATGTAACTGCGCGTGCCCTGCAACACCCCGAGCGAACCGCCTTGAAACCGCGCGGCGTGCTGCTCCGGCCTGATACCCAGCCCGCCCGCCTCCACGCCAATCAATTTGACCGTGGGATCATTGAGAAACGCGTAGAACAAACCGATGGCATTCGAGCCGCCGCCGACACAGGCGATGAGCTGATCGGGCAAGCGATGTTCCTTTTCCTGTATCTGCGCGCGCGCTTCGTCACCGATGACCCGCTGGAAATTACGGACCATTTCCGGATAGGGATGCGCACCGTAGGCGGTGCCGAGGATGTAATGCGTGCTGCGGACGTTCGTCACCCAGTCACGCATGGCCTCGTTGACGGCTTCCTTCAAAGTCTGCTGCCCGGCCTTCACGGGCACCACATCCGCGCCGAGCATCTTCATGCGGAAGACGTTCAGCTTTTGCCGCTCGCAATCCACCGCGCCCATGTAAATCACGCATTTGAATCCGAACATCGCCGCGACGGTGGCCGTGGCCACACCGTGCTGGCCCGCTCCGGTTTCCGCAATGATGCGCGTCTTACCCATGCGCTTCGCGAGCAGGATTTGCCCCATGGCGTTGTTGATCTTATGCGCGCCGGTGTGCAACAAGTCCTCGCGCTTAAGATAGATTTTGGCTCCGCCCAGTTCGCGTGTCAGGCGTTCGGCAAAGTAGAGCGGCGTCGGACGGCCACAGAATTCCTTAAGGTAGTAGTCGAACTCGCGGCGAAATTCGGGGTCATGTTGCGCGCGACGATATTCCTCCTCCAGCTCCTGCAGCGGGTGCATGAGCGTCTCGGGCACGTAACGTCCGCCGTAGGGACCAAAGTGGCCCCGGGCGTCCGGTAGTTTGAGGTCAACAGCGTTCGACATAGCGAAGTCGCTTACTGTCGCGCAAACCCGCCGGGCCGCCAAGTGATTTTCCCCTTGCGATGCGGGTGCAACCAACGCCTGATTACCCCATGCGCGAGCTACCCCACACCAAGTCCTGCTTCGTTTGCGGCGAGGGAAACCCGATTGGATTGCGCCAACGCTTCGAAACCGACGGCAAGGTGGTGCGCACCCGTTTCACGCCACGCCCGGAATACGCCGGGTTCAAAGGCATCGTGCATGGGGGCATTCTGGCCACGTTGCTTGACGAGATCATGGTTTGGGCCTGCGCCGTGCAGACGCGCAAATTCGGCTTCTGCGCCGAAATGACCATTCGCTTTCAGCGACCGGCGCTGCCGGGCGACGAACTTGTGGTGGAAGGGGAACTCGTCGCCAACCGCCGGGGTAAAATATTTGAGGCCAAGGCAGAAGTCCGAAACGCCCAGGGCGAAACGCTGGCGACGGCCACCGGTAAATACATGCCCATTCGCGAC
>JAFMIZ010000154.1 GCA_017853715.1 Pedosphaera sp. | reverse complement strand
GCCGGGCCGAGGCGCGCTGGAACGAGGCGCTGGGCCGGGTCCAGGTAAAAGGCCAGCTGGACGATCAGATCCGCACCTTTTACAGCTGCCTGTACCGCTGCCTGATGTTTCCGCACAAGTTTTACGAGATCGACGCGCAGGGCAAGCGGGTCTATTTCAGCCCTTACGATGGCCGGGTGCATGAGGGTGTGCTCTACACCGACAGCGGTTTCTGGGACACGTTCCGCGCCGCGCAGCCCCTCTACAACCTGCTGTATCCGGAGGTGAACGCAGAGATCCTGCAAAGCGTGCTGAACGCCGCCGAGCAAAGCGGCTGGCTGCCTGCGTGGGCCAGTCCGGGCCATCGCAACTGCATGATCGGCAACCATGCCTTCTCGCTGCTCGCCGACGGCTGGGTGAAGGGGGTGCGTTCCTTTGACGCCCACCGTGCCGTGGATGCCATGCTGCATGATGCCGGCCGAAGCGGCCCGATCCCCTCCATCGGCCGTGACGGCGCCGAGCATTACCAGCGACTTGGTTACGTCCCCTATTCGCCGGTGAAAGGGGAGGTCAGCTTCCGCGAAGCCACGGCGAAAACCTTGGAATACGCCTACAATGATTTTTGCGCCGCCCAACTCGCGGCGTCCATCGGGCGCAAGGCCGAGGCGGAAACCTTCCTCCGCAGCGCCAGCAACTGGACGAACGTGTTTGATCCCAAAATCGGCTTTGTGCGCGAACGCAAGGCTGACGGCTCGTGGGTCGAACCGTTTTATCCGAACCAATGGGGTGGCGGATTCACCGAAGGTTGTTCGTGGCACTGGACATGGAGCGTGTTCCAGGACATTCCCGGTCTGGTCCAACAACTCGGCGGCGACGATGCGTTCTGCGCCAGGCTGGATGCAGTTTTTACCACCGCCAATGACGTGCGCCCCGGCACTTACGGCCGGGTGATTCACGAAATGACCGAAATGGTCGCGGCGGACATGGGCCAATACGCCCACGGCAATCAGCCGATCCAGCACCTGCTTTACCTCTACAATTACGCCGGGCAGCCGTGGAAGACGCAGTCCCGCGTGCGCTGGGCCATGGGCAAGCTCTACGCGCCCACGCCCGACGGCTATTGCGGCGATGAAGACAACGGCCAGACCTCCGCGTGGTATGTCTTCAGCGCGCTGGGCTTTTATCCGGTCTGCCCCGGCGATGACCATTACATCATCGGCACGCCGCTGTTCGATCAGGCGATTCTCAGAGTGGGGAACGGAGAAACCTTCACCGTCAAAGCGGCGAACAACGGCCCGCTGAAACCTTACATTCAAGGAGCCATGCTGAACGGTGCGGCCTTCGACAAAACCCACCTCAGCCACGATCAGATAGCCGCCGGTGGAAGCCTCGAATTCAAGATGATTTCGGCACCCGATTATAAATGGGGCAGTTCCCCCGCGAGCCGCCCTCCCTCGGCCTTGTCGCGCCTGATCGAAAGCCTTCCAAAATAGGCTCGAACCAGAACGCATCGCTACATGATGAAATCAATTTTATACGTGATTCTGAGCGGGCTGATCCAGGTGACCGTGAGCGCACGGGAAGCCGCGGCAGATGGGACGGTGGAGGCCATCGTTCCGACCGCGAAAAAACCTTTCCCTGTGCCGACCGATCCGGCGGCCAAAAAGTTGTTGCAGCGGCAGATCAATGAATACATGGCGTTGCCGCCGGCGCAGGTGCAAGCGCATCCGGCGGCGGTGAATTTCCCGGGCGTCGTGCCGGCGGGCTCGTCCCGGGTGGACAAAACGGTCACGTTTCAAGGCGGGAAGAAACGGTGGCAGAGCACGGGTTTGTATGCGAATGCCGGGGAAATCGTGACGGTGATTCCCGGAGGCAAACTCCCGGCCGGAGCAACCGCAGAAATCCGCGTCGGCTGCCACACCGACCGGCTTTTCCGGGAAGAGATCAGGCAGTGGAAGCGTTTCCCGCTCATCACGCGCACGTTCCCGCTTCAAGCCGGACCGACGCCAGTGGCGAGCGCATTCGGCGGCCCGTTGTTCATCTCGGTCAACCCGGGGAAGAGTGCGGCCGGCGATGACTTTCAATTCCAGCTCCGTTTTACCAACGCGGTCGCCGCGCCGTTTTTCGTCCTGGGCGAAACAAGCGTGGCGGACTGGAGCAAATCCCGCTCCGCGCCGGCGCCGTGGGGCGAACTGGCCGGGCGCAACATGATCCTGCATTTTCCAGCGGCCCAAGTCCGGGAACTGGCCGATCCCACCGCCCTGCTGGAATGGTGGGACAGGGTGGTGGCCGCGGAGGACGAACTGGTCGGCTGGCCGTTGCGGACGGAGCAGGAACGCGTGGTGCCCGACCGCCAGATCAGCGCGGGCTTCATGCATTCCGGGTATCCGTTCATGTGCGGCCTGACGTCCGCCCCGCTCATCACCGACCTCGAAAAACTGAAAGCCGAAGGCAGTTGGGGATTTTTCCACGAGCTCGGCCACAACCGTCAGTCGAAAGCGTGGACGTTTCCCGAGCAGGGCGAGGTCACGGTCAACTTCTTCTCGCTTTACTGCATGGAAAAGATCGTCGGCCGGGCAACTGGCGCCGGCCACCCGGCGCTGGCGGGCGAAAAGTTGTTCAAAGCCCTGGACCGCCGGCTCGGAGACCCACCCAGCACCGCCCCTTTTGACCAACTCGCGCCCTTCGTCGTCCTGCTCCAAAAGTTCGGCTGGTCGCCCATGCAGCAAACGCTGGCCTCCTACCAGACCGCCCCAATCGATGCGAAAGCGGCGCTTGAAACCAGGGAGGCGGAATTCGTGCGGCGTTACTCGCGGAATGCAAAGGCGGATTTGACCGGGTTTTTCAAGGCCATCGGTTACGCCTGCCCCGACAGTCTGTGCGCCGAACTCAAATCGCTCCCCCCATTCAACCTGAACGACTGGCGCAAGGCACACGCCCCAGCCGGCAAATCCTGACCAGATGCAATGAACAGACGCGAATTCATCAGAAACACGGCGGTCATTTGTGGCGGCGTGGCGGTCGGGCCGAATTGTCTGGCCAGCGAAACGCCGATCAACAAAACCAGCGGCGTCCTCAAGGGATTCATTGTTTCCGACATGCACGTCGGCTGGATGTCGGACAGGCAGCCATCGACCGAAGTGCAGGCGGAAATGATGGCGCGGATCGTCCGCCGATTTCCCGATCTCGATGTTTTCCTGGACACCGGCGATGCGAATCACAGCAGCCTGGAAGGAGCCAAGGGCGATCAGGCGCGGGGCGACTGGACCGACATGGTGCCGGGCGGGTGCGGCCCCAAGCCCTTTTTTTATGTGCCGGGGAACCATGACCTGATGCCGGACGCGCTGTCTGACCAGACCCACCGCTGGACGGCGGCCGGCAGCCAGGCGGGCGAAGATCCGGAGTGGCGCTGCGACAGCTTGGGGAGCATCGCCTGCCGGCCTTACTACAGTTTTGACCTGAAGGGCATCCACTTTGTGTCCGTCCCGCAGCTGGAAGCCCCGACGCTCGTCAACCGGGAATGCATCGAGTGGCTGAAGTTGGACCTGTCGCTCAACCGGAACCGCACCGTGATTTTGCTCGCGCATAACAACATCAAAGGGACGACCCAAACTTACAACGGCGACGGCTACCGGGGGTTGCTCAACAGCGAAGAAATCCTTTCGATTTTGAACGCCCACCCCAATGTCATCGCCTGGATGCACGGGCACAACCACACCTACGAGGTGGTAGAAAAACACCGCAAGCTCTTCGTCTCCAACGGGCGGCTGGGAGGTTTCACCCCGTCGGAGAAGTGGGGCCGGGTGGGACAGGGACATTTGGGCGGGATCTATTTTGAAGTCCGGCCGGACAAGCTGGTCGTCAGGAGTTACAGCGCCACGGCTGAAAAGTTTCTGGATGAATTGGGAGAGACCCACCTTTCAGCGGAACTGAAAACCCGGACCACGGTGGACGACACTGCGCGCCCGGCCTGCAGCTACGGCATGGGCGGAATGATGGATGGCCAGCGAATGCCGGTTTTCAATCATTTCGCCGGGGAGGGAACGGTGGCGGAGCTTTTTGTGTGCGGCACGGACACATCCATTTTGAACGATGACCCGAAATTTGTGAACTACCAGTTACAGGTGGCGGGGAAATCGTTCGGGAACGACTGGTATATGGGCGGGAGTTCCATTGGCGCGGGAGGGTTTGAAAAGGAGAACCGGACCTGGAAATGGCAGAATCCGGGAATCCTGCTCC
>JAFMIZ010000056.1 GCA_017853715.1 Pedosphaera sp. | reverse complement strand
ACTTGTCATCAGGAATGTGACCGGTTGTGTCACTGGGCACGAAAATACCCGCCGTGACGCAGATGGAATCGAACCCGCCGTAAGCAAGGGCGACCTGATCTAACATCTTCCGAATGCTGGCACGATCCATGATGTTTGCCGCCAGGCCGATGGCGGGGCCGCAGTTGGAAAGTCCCGTGCCCGCAACGCCGATGCCGAGGCCACATTTGTCAGTGATTTCTTTCGCCGTTGCCTTGGCGGCGTCGACGTTCAAGTCCACGCAAACAATGTGCGCGCCTTCTTTCACTAGGCGATGCGCGGTTTCCCTGCCAATGCCGGAGCCGGCGCCGATGACAACGATCACTTGGCGGGCGAGTTCTTTCTCTGCGGGCATGCGCTTAAGTTTCGCCTCTTCGAGCAACCAGTATTCGATATCGAACGCTTCCTGCTGCGGCAGCGCGATGTATTTATCAATCGCCTCTGCGCCGCGCATGACTTCGACCGCGCAGTTGTAGAATTCCGCCGTCACGCGGGATTCGGACTTGTCCTTGCCCCACGCAACCATGCCCAGACCTGGAATCAATACCACGGTCGGGTTCGGGTCGCGCATCGCGGGTGAGTTGGCGTGCTTGCACTTGTTGTAATAGGCCGCGTAATCCTGACGATACGCCACGAGGCCATCAGCGAGTTTCTTCTTCAGCACCGCCGTATCTTCCGTTTGCGGATTCCACGCCACGTAGAGCGGCTTGATCTTGGTGCGGAGGAAATGATCGGGGCAGCTCGTGCCCAGTTCCGCGAGGCGCGGGGCATCGGCAGAGTTCACGAAGCGCAAAATCTTCTCATCGTCTTGAATGGTAGCGATGAAACGCTTCTGCTGCGAAACCTGCCCACGCAACCATGGCAAGATCGCAGCAAATACTTCTTCGCGCTTTTCCGCTGGTAATGGCTGATACTTCACGCCGCCGAATGCCTTGGCATCGCCGCCCTTGGCTTGATACTTCGCTTCGATGTATTGCGAGGCTTTTTCGATGTAATCCAAGGTGCGCAGGTAACATTCCTTGCCATCGTCCGCCCACGAAATGAAACCGTGCTGGCCCATCATGATGCCGGTGGCCTTGGGGTCCGATTTGCAAATGGCCTGCATCGCGAGACCGAGTTCGAAGCCGGGCCGCATCCACCTCACGTAAGCCATCTCGCCGCCGAAGATTTCCTTGGTCAGCATTTCGCAATTCTCGCTCGCCGCGATGGAGATGATGGCGTTCGGATGCATGTGATCCACGAACTTCGCCTGGATGAAGCTGTGCAGCGGCGTATCAATGGAGCTGGCGCGCGGGTTCAGGTTGAACGTCGTGTGATTGTAAGCGGCTACCATGTCGTCCTCGGCCTGTGACTTGAGGCCATTGTCCTTGCGCGCGGCGTAGGACTTTTGGAGCGACAACAACTTGCTCTGATAGAGGGAGGAAAAATTCTCGCGCAGGCTGGTGCGCAGGTCGCCGCCGGAACCCTTGACCCAGAGCACTTCAACCTGCTCGCCCGTCAGAGGGTCCACTTCCATGATTTTGGACGATGTATTGCCACCGCCGGTGTTGGTGATACGCTGATCACTGCCGAGCTTGTTCGATCGATAGACCAAGCAATCTACGCCCTTAAGGTTGGCGGCTTCACTGTCATTCCACAGGTTTGAGACGTATTGATAACTTTTTGGCATAAATACAAATGTCAGAACAGTTTGTTTGGGACTGCGGCTAGCACGACGTTATTTTGAACAACTACATTCAATATGCAACAATATGTTGCATTATCTATCAAATTATATCAAAATTGTCCTATGCTAGCTGAAGAGAGGCAGAAGCGCATTGAGGATTACCTCCTCAAAACGGAGTTTGCGTCGCTAGAGGAGCTTTCCGAGCAGTTGGATGTGTCCCTTTCGACGATCCGGCGGGACTTGGGGCTGCTTGAGTCGCGCGGGGTGTTGCGTCGCACACACGGCGGCGCGCGAATTACGCAACCAAAGTCAGACGAATACACCTTCACCACTCGCGACACGCATCAATCCGAGGAGAAACAAGCCATCGCCCGCGTGTGTGCGGAAATGATCCACCCCAACCAGACCGTGATCATGGACGCGGGCACGACGGTCTTTCAGGTGGCCAAACAACTGGAAAGCAAATCGCCGCAGGTCTTCACCAACTCACTGCCCATCGCGAATCTGTATTCCACGACCTCCAAAGTAGAAGTGGTGGTTTCAGGAGGCGTCATCTATCCGCGGCTTGGTGTGCTGGTGGGGCCGCTGGCTGTGGAGGCGTTTTCAAAAATTAACTCCGACGTTGCCATCATGGGCGCGGGTGGACTGACACTCGAAGGCATCACCAACTCGCACGGACTACTGATTGACATTCAGCGCGCCATGTTGCGAGCCGCTCGCAAGGTCATCTTTTGTTTGGACCATACCAAGTTTGGCCGACCGTCGCTCTCGCCGCTGTGCGACATTGAAGCCATCAACGTCATCGTCACCGACGCAAAAGCCCCGGCGGACATGGTGGCCAAGCTACGCGAGCGAGGTGTAGAAGTGGTAATTGCCGGAGCAACAGTCACGACTAGCAGCTAAACTGACTTACACTTGCGCAGGCCGTTCGCGATGCCAAGGCGTCGCCTGCTCGTAAGCATGCGCAACCTGCAGCAGCGTCGCCTCGCCAAAGGGTTTGCCCAGGAATTGGAGACCAATGGGCAGCTTCGGATTAGCCGAGAAACCGCAGGGAATACTGATGCCGGGGATCCCCGCGAGGTTGCAAGAAATGGTGTAGATGTCCTGCAAATACATCTGCAATGGATCGCCTGACTTCTCGCCCGCCTTGAAGGCGACGGAGGGCGTAGTCGGCGTGACGATCGCATCCACCGTCTGGAAGGCTTTCAAGAAATCCTGCCGGATAAGCGTGCGCACCTTCTGGCCGCGCAAGTAGTAGGCGTCGTAGTAGCCACTGCTCAGCACATAGGTGCCCAAGATGATGCGGCGCTTTACTTCGGGACCGAAGCCTACGCCGCGGGTATTGGCATAAAGCTCAATCGGGTCGGCGCCTGAAACGCGGGCCCCGTAACGAATGCCGTCGAAGCGAGCTAGATTGGCCGACGCTTCCGCCGTGGCGATAATGTAATAAGTGGCGACGGCGTACTCGGTATGTGGCAGCGACACTTCAACAACCTCCGCTCCTAACCGCGTCAGTTGCTGCACAGCGGTCTCAACCGCGCGCTTGACTTCGGCATCAAGACCGCCCAACAAGTATTCCTTGGCCAGCCCGATCTTCAAGCCCTTCAAATCACCATCCAACGCTGCCGCGTAATCGGGCACCCCTTGCGGCACACTGGTGGAATCCTGCGCATCGTGGCCCGCAATCGCGTGCAACAAGACTGCCGCGTCACGCGTACTGCGTGTAAAGGTGCCAATCTGGTCCAAGGAAGACGCGTAGGCCACCAAGCCAAAACGCGACACGCGCCCGTAAGTGGGCTTCAAGCCAACGCATCCACAGAAAGCCGCGGGCTGACGAATCGAGCCGCCCGTGTCCGATCCCAGTGCGCCCGGAATCATTTGCGCCGCAACGGCAACCGCCGAACCGCCCGAGGAACCGCCCGGCACGCGCGTAGTATCCCAAGGATTGCACGAGCGTCCGAAGGCCGAGTTCTCGGTGGAACTGCCCATCGCAAACTCGTCCGTGTTACAACGGCCAACGAGCACCGCACCGGCCGCGCGCAACTTGGTCGTCACCGTGGCGTCGTAAGGCGAATTGAAGTTGCCCAAAATCCTCGAGCCGCACGTGAGCGGCTGACCTTTCACCGCAATCACGTCCTTGATGGCAATCGGCACGCCCAACAACGGCTGCTGCTCATGCCTCGTTCCGGCGGCGAGGGCCTGGTCTGCAGCCTCCGCTTGCGCGAGGGCATCGGACACATCATGGCTGAGGAACGCATGAAGTTCGCCATCGTGGGCTTGAATCTGATTCAAGCATGCTTGCGTGGCTTCGCGCGCGGAGACTTCGCGTTTCGCGAGCTTGGCGGTGAGTTCGGAGATGGAAAGCTGATTGAGCACGGGGGGTGACGCTTGGCGCAGGGTTACTCGACGATCTTAGGCACCGTGAACAGGCCGCCGGCCTTCTGCGGGGCGTTGCGAAGAGCATCCTCGTGCGGCAAGGACGGACGCGAGACATCTGGGCGGGTAACGTTCACCAGTGGGAACGGATGAGCGGTTGGCTCGACGCCGCTTACGTCCACTTCTTTGAGCTTTTCAATGTAGCCAAGGATATCGCCCATTTGGTCGCTGATCTGCCGCTCCTCTTCGGGGCAGAGCTTCAGCCGCGCCAGATGCGCGACGTAGTGGACATCAAAATCACCGGTTGCCATGCCGCAAGACTATGGCCGAACGGAGTGGGTTCAAGAATCAAAGTTTCAGAACGCAGGAGCCTCCGCACGTCGGCTCCAACCATTACCGGTTATTCCTCGCCAAACTTGGATGCGAGCAAATCTTCAATCGCCTTGATTGCATCCGCCGCATCCGGCCCCTTGGCAATGAGGATGATTTTGCTGCCTGGCCCGGCAGCGAGCATCATCAGGCCCATGATGCTCTTGGCGTTGATGGTTTCGCCGTCCTTTTCCACGAAGACATCGGACTTGAAGCGATTGGCGGTTTTGGCGAAGAGGGCGGCGGGGCGGGCATGAATGCCCAGCTTGTTTTGCACGACCAAATTCCTGGTCATTTTGCCGTCAGTTGCAGTCTTCGCGCTCATCAACGCGCACGTGAGTATCCGAGCGCCACGTAATTTGCAATGCTAGAGACCCTGGCTCAGGCGCATTCGTGACACCAGCCGGTCGTTAAGATCTTTGGCGGGATTGAGGCCCGACATGCGCAACTTGGTGTGGAACGCCGCCACTTCAATCAAACGCCCGAGATCGCGACCGGGTCGCACGGGAATTTTCATGTGCGGGATCTCAATGCCCAAAATCTTGGTGAACTCCTGCTCCATGCCGAGCCGGTCGATGTTCATGCTGGGATCCCAAGCAACGAGCGAGACCACGAGATCCACGCGCTTTTCCTTGCGAATACTTTTCACACCAAACATCGAGGCCACGTCCACGATACCGATGCCGCGCACTTCCATCAGGTTTCGGGTCAGCTCCTTGCTCGTGCCGATAATCTTTCGACCATCCACCAACGTGACCAGCGTGATGTCATCGGAAACCAAGCTGTACCCGCGCTCGACCAAGGCCAGCACACTTTCACTTTTGCCAATGCCGCTTTCGCCCTTGATGATCACGCCCACGCCGAGGATGTCCACCATACTGCCCATTTCGGTGCCCTTCGGCGCGAACATCGCATCCAGCGCGATGGTAGCCGTGTTAATGAACTTCATCGTGATGAGCGACGTCTGAAACACCGGCACATCGGCCCTCTCGGCAGCCTGAATGAACTGCTTGTCTGGCACCAGTTCGCGGCTGAACACCACGCACGGCACCGCGTAGTTGAAAAACGTTTCATAACGCTTCGCCCGCTCATCCTTCTCGAGCGAGCGGCAGTAGTAGAACTCGGCGTTGCCGAACACCTGCACGCGCTTCATCGCAAAATACTTGGTGAACCCGGTCAACGCGAGGCCGGGACGGTTGACCGTGGATTCGCGGATGATGCGTTTCAGGCCGCCCGCGCCGGCAATCAGCTTCAAGTGCAGCTGGGTCGCATTCTGGGTATAGAAACTTTCAACCGTGACGGTTTCGCGGGTCATTGGCATGGCGTGTTTGGGTTGGTGGCAAGCCGCAGTTTACATGTTGAATTCCGGTCCGAGATAAATTTCGCGCGCCTTGGGGTCGTTCACCATCTGCTCGGCGCTGCCCTCGTAAACCACCTCACCGCGATTGATGAGGTAGGCGCGATCCACGAGCTTCAACATCTCGCGCGCAGAATGGTCCGTGATCAGGATGCCGAGGCCGCGATCCTTGAGGCGGCGGACAATCTTGCTCACCTCGTATTGTGCAATCGGGTCGATGCCCGCCAGCGGCTCATCAAGCAGCAACAGGCGAGGACCGGTGATCAGGGCGCGCGTGATTTCCAAACGCCGCTTCTCGCCACCGCTGAGCGTGTAAGCTTTACTCTTGGCCAGACGGGTTAGATCGAGTTCCTCCAGAAAGTATTTCAACCGCACCTCGCGCTCAGCGGACTTCAACTTGCAGGTCTCAAGGATCGCCAGCAGGTTCTCCTCGACGGTCAACTTGCGGAACACACTTGGCTCCTGCGTCAGGTAACCGATTCCCAGCCGCGCGCGCCGGTGCATCGGCAGGTTTGTGATGTTGCGACCGTCGAAGCGCACCGCCCCCTCATCCGGCTTCACTACACCGACGACCATGTTGAAGGAGGTGGTTTTGCCCGCACCGTTGGGGCCGAGCAGACCCACGATCTCGCCCGCGTTCACCGTGATGGAGACGCCGTTTACAACCCGCCGGCCCTTGTAGGCCTTGGCCAGATTGTCGGTGGCGAGCAGCACGCCGTTGGATTGCACTTCGCTCATGGGTTGGGAGTGGTCGGGGCGGCGGGTAACGAGTTGGTTGATGTCGGCTCAGTAATATCGCGTAAGGGGTTGCGGGCGGCATCCACGCTCGGGAACACGCCCTGCGGGTCCTCGGCCTTGATCTTACCGGAGATAAGGTCCCAAAGAATCCGGCTGGCAATACCCGTGTTGGTTCGCGGCGGCTCGCTATTGGGTTGCACCCAAGTGATCTTGGGCGCGGGCGAGCCGGAAAGTTCCAAAGTTTGATTCGTCGTCGCGCCGACCAGATGATACGTGTAAATCGCCTTCTCCGATTTGACGGTATAAACGGTGTCATTGGTCGCGATGATAGCCAGCACATTCGACTCGGCAATCAAGCTGTCCACGCGCCCGCCGCTCTCGGCGATGTTGGCCGTCAGCAGCTCGCACGTCAGTTGGATGCGCGGATCCAACACGGTGACATTCTCGCGATAGACCACCTGACGCGACTTGAGATCAAACTCCCCGGTGCGGGCGGTGATTTTGGTTTCACCATAGCTGGCAGCGGACTCCCCATCCGCCGCCTCAATGCACCAGGTGCTCAAGCAAAGCAGCGCCAGCAAAGCGCCGGCGCCAGAAAACGTGCGCCAATAAGGAATGAAAGGACAGACAGTCCGAACGTGTCGGGGAGTGGCGCTGAATGAATGCTGGCTCATGGCTTCAAAGGTTTATTGCCGAGATCACGGATGACCGTGCGAAGATTATTGGAAACCGTCAATGACTTGTTGGTGAGTGTGAGCTGAAACCCATCGCCCTGAAGGCGCATCCGCCCGTCACCGGTCCGCGCTTCAATGGGGCCGGCGGAACGAATGGTGCGAGACCGGAAATTGTAAACGCACTCCGGCGCCTCCACCACGCTCTCCACGCTGCCGTCTTCCCGGAACGTCTCCACCCGCACCTGGGTGGCGCGAACTTCCTCCGCGCTGATGGGCTGCGCCGTGGCGCTTTGCAGCAGACTCTTGAACTGTCTCTGGTTTGGGGCTGGATAAAACTCCGGCACCCGCAACTTGTTCGCCTGACCCAGCAACGCCGGGGATTGAGCGATAACGAGCGTTGCGACGAGTAATCCAAAGCACACCAAACAGAATTCAACACGCGAGCGCACATTGCGCTCTCTGCAATTCCGTCCGTGTTGATCCGTGTTCATCCGTGGTTAGTGCTTCATTCGCCCGTCACTTGGCAAACATCTCAATCGTCGCCTTCCACTTGTCCTGCGCTCTCAAAATCCTCTCAATGACTTCACGCACGGCCCCGTGACCACCCCGCGCCTTGGTCACCATGTGCGCCGCCGCCTTGGCCTCGGGGCGCGCGTTCGCGACGGCCACGGCCAACCCCGCCTTGCGGAACACGCCAATGTCCACCACGTCATCGCCCACAAAGCAAACGTCGGCCCAAGTAAGACTCGTCTGCGTCAGGATTTGTTCGATGGCGGGCACCTTGCCGTCGGTGGGTTGCGCGAGAAAATCAATCTTCAGATCCGCCGCGCGCGCCTTGGTGGCCGCGGACGGCCGCGCCGAAATCCAACCCGTCTGAATGAAATTCCGCCGCAACATCACGATGCCCAGTCCATCCTGAATGTCGTAACGCTTGAACTCGCCACCCTCGCCCATGATGACTGTGCCATCGGTCATGACTCCATCCACATCGGTGAGGAACAGTTTTACGCGTTGGAGGCGTGTGGAAAGGGAGATGGATTTAGGCGCGGGCATGGTAGTCTATAGCGTGGCGTGAAGTAGTTCAGCAGGAATGATGTAGGCCGATGGGGGCATTTGACGCTCTGGCTAAGTAGCTGGGGCTGCGCATGTCACCTCACGGCCTCGTAAACCTTCAACAACCCCCGCAGCACGCTGGGCATTTCCCCAAGCGGAATCATGTTCGGGCCATCGCTCATGGCGTTGTCCGGGTCGGGGTGGGTCTCGATGAACAAGCCGTCCGCGCCCGCCGCCAGCGCGCTGCGCGCCAGCACGGGAGCGAATTCACGCTGGCCCGCCGTCTTGTCGCCGCCGCCGCCGGGCAATTGCACCGAGTGCGTGGCGTCGAACACCACCGGACAGCCCGTTTGCTTCATGATGGGAATCGAACGCATGTCAGCCACGAGGTTGTTATAGCCGAAGCTGGCGCCGCGCTCCGTCAAAGCGAGATATTCGCCGCCCAGCGCACGCACCTTGTTCACCACATTCTTCATGTCGTTCGGCGCAAGGAACTGGCCCTTCTTGATGTTCACGATCTTGCCTGTACCCACCGCGGCTTCAATCAAATCAGTCTGGCGGCAGAGGAACGCGGGGATTTGGAGCACGTCCACCACTTCCGCCGCGATGCGCGCTTGTTCCGCCGTGTGAATGTCGGTCACCAACGGCAGGCCCATTTTTTCCTTCACCTTGGACAGCGTCTGCAAGCCGGCGTCAATGCCGGGGCCCCGAAAGGATTTGTCGGAGGTGCGGTTGGCCTTGTCGAAACTGGCTTTGAACACGTAAGTGATGCCGAGCTTGGCGCAGGTCTTCTGCATTGCCGCCGCGACCTTGAAACACAGCGCCTCGTTCTCGATGACGCACGGACCCGCGAGCAGGAACAGGCGGTTCGGTTTGGTGAGCGATTTCCAGAGGGCGGCAGTGTTGTTTGGCACGCCGCAGAATTAGCAGCCGGGCCGGGCAAAGTAAATCCGGGCGAGGCACAAACGGGTCGAAATAGCTACGGCAGGGCGCAACCGCGAGGTCCTGAAGTGCGCCGGCCTTCCGGCGCTATCGAACCCGATAAGCAAGCGGCCGAGGGCAGCCGCACTCCAAGACGCTGGCGTGAACCTAGTTCACCCCCAATTCCTGCTTCAGGAAGCTCAATTCATCCGCCTTTTCCTCGATTTGCTTGGCCGTCGGCTTACCGGCGCCGTGGCCGGCTTTGGTCTCGATGCGGATGAGCACCGGGTTCTTGCCTTTATGATACTCCTGCAAACGCGCGGCGAACTTGAAGCTATGTGCAGGCACCACCCGGTCGTCGTGATCGGCGGTCGTGATCATCGTGCTGGGATAGGTCACGCCGGGCTTTAAATTGTGATAGGGCGAGTAGGCGTAGAGCGCCTTGAACTCGTCGGCGTTATCGGACGATCCAAAATCACTGCACCACGCCCAGCCGATGGTGAATTTGTGGAAGCGCAGCATGTCCATCACGCCCACTGCAGGCAGGGCTGCCCCGAACAAATCCGGCCGCTGCGTCATGCACGCGCCGACGAGCAAGCCGCCGTTGCTGCCGCCTTGAATCGCGAGCTTGGCGGGCGAGGTGTATTTGTTTGCGATGAGCCATTCCGCCGCCCCGATGAAATCATCGAACACATTTTGCTTGTTCAACCTCGTGCCCGCCTGATGCCAGTCCTCGCCGTATTCGCCACCGCCGCGCAAATTCGCCAGCGCATACACGCCGCCCATCTCAAGCCACGCCACGCGGCTGACACTGAAGCTCGGCGACAGGCTGATGTTGAATCCGCCGTAGCCGTAAAGCAGCGTAGGATTCGTGCCGTCCAAAACCAGCCCTCGTTTGCGCACGATGAACATTGGCACGCGTGTGCCGTCCTTGCTGGCATAAAAGACCTGCTTCGCTTCGTAGGCATCGGCGTCGCAGTCCACCTTGGGCTGGCGGAACACCGCGCTCTCACCCGTGGTTGCGTCGTAGCGATAAATGGTCCCCGGCGTCGTGAAACTGGTGAAGCTGTAAAACGTCTCCGTATCCCAGCGCTTGCCACCGAAGCCGCCCACGCTGCCCAAACCGGGCAGGGCCACTTCCCGTTCAAAGCTGCTGTCGAGATTGAACACTTTCACCACGCTGCGGGCATCCTGGAGATACTCCACGATGAACTGATTGTTCACCACCCGTACGCCCTTCAGGGTGTCCTCCGCCTGCGGCAGCACTTCACGCCAGTTCTCACGGGCAGGATTGTTGATGTCCACTGCGATCAATCTCCCGCGCGGCGCTGCCAGATCGGTCTTGAACCAGAACATAGGCCCGGCGTTGCAGACAAAGTTGTAGCTCGCGTCGAAACCCATCAGCAGTTCAACCACCGGCGAGTCGCGCCTTGAGAGGTCTTTGTAGAGCACACGATTCTTCGGGTCCGTGCCCTCGCTGGCCTCAATGACGAGATACACTCCATCCTCCGTCACCGCACCCCCGAAGCCCCAATCCGGCTGGTCGGGCCGTTCGTAGATCAACTCGTCCACCGATTGGTCGGTGCCAAGCTTGTGGAAGTAGAGTTTATGAAACTTGTTCACACCCTTGAGCGCATCGCCGGGTTTGGGGGCATCGTAACGACTGTAGAAAAACCCGCTGCCGTCCTTGACCCACGACGCGCCACTGAACTTCACCCACTTCAAATGGTCCGGCAGATCCTCACCGGTCCGCACGTCGCGGACTTTCCACTCGTTCCAATCCGAGCCAGCGATTGCGAGTCCATAAGCCAACAGGTTGCCATCGTCGCTGACTGAAATCCCCGCCAACGCCACAGTTCCATCGGCGCTCAGTGTGTTTGGATCGAGAACCACGCGCGGCTCGCCGTCGAGCGAATCCACCGTGTAAAGCACGCTCTGGTTCTGGAGCCCGTCGTTGCGCGAATAAAAGTAACGATCGCCTTCCTTGAACGGCACACCGTAGCGCTCGAAGTTCCATAGCTGTGTCAGGCGTTCCTTGATCGCGTCGCGTCCGGGAACCTCATTCAGATAGGCGAAGGTCACCTTGTTCTGCGCCTCCACCCACGCCTTAGTTTGCGGCGAGTTGTCGTCCTCGAGCCAGCGATAAGGGTCGGCGACTTCGGTGCCGTGGTAATGGTCCACGACGTTGGTTTGGGCGGTCTTGGGATACTTGAGCTTCACGGAAGATTGTTGCGTGGCGCAGCCGACGAGCAATCCGGCCAGCAGCGCGCCTGAAACGATGCGTTGAATCGCAATCATGCGATCACAATGCAAACAAGCCACAGACGCGTCAAAGGGGAATCGTGGTTTGGGTGAAGTGCTTGGACGCCTTCTTGCAACTGCAGACGCCCACGCCGTATCCTCGCCCGACCCATGAAACGCTCCGCTCTCTCCGCGATGGGCCGTCGCTCGGCGGCTCCCCCCATCTCGTGGCTGATGGAACTCACGCTCACGCGCCCGCAGCTCATTTCCCTCGCCGCCGGTTTCACCGACAATGCCTCGCTACCCGTCAGCGAAGTCCGCGCACTGGCGCGCGACCTCCTTGGCACCACCAAGACGGGCCAACCCGCGCTGCAATACGGCACCACGCTCGGCGATCCAGCGCTGCGCCAGTGCACCGCGAGCAGTTTTGCATTAATGGATGGCGTGCTTGGGCGGCATCCGGCCTACTCGCCCGGGCGGTTGCTCATCACGCACGGCTCGCAGCAATTCCTCTACATGCTCACTGAAGCGATCTGCGACCCCGGCGACATCGTGATGGTGGAAGATCCGACCTATTTCGTTTACCTCAGCATTCTGCAAAGTCATGGCATTGAAACCCGCAGCGTGTCCATGGAACGCGACGGCCTCTCCATCGTGGGGCTGGAACGGAGGTTGAAAGAATTGAAACGCACGGGCGACCTCAAGCGCGTGAAGCTGCTCTACCTCGTAAGCTATTTTCAAAATCCCACCGGCGCGACCACCAGTTTTGCCAAGAAACGCGCCGCCCTGAAGTTGCTCCGCCAATACGAACGAGGTGCCGGGCATCCGATCTATCTGCTTGAGGACGCCGCCTACCGCGAACTCCGCTTCAGCCGTGGTGATGTGCATTCCGCACTGGCCGTGCGCGGTCACGCAGACCGGGTCATTTACTCCGGCACCTACAGCAAGCCCTTCGCGACGGGCGTGCGCGTCGGCTTCGGTATCCTGCCCGAGCCGCTGTTCAGCACCACGCTGCGTATCAAGGGCAACCACGACTTCGGCACCGCCAATTTCCTGCAGCGCATCATCACGCGAGCGTTGCAGTCGGGCCGCTACGAGAAACATCTAAGCGCCCTACGCAAACGCTACGCACACAAAGCGCGCTTGATGCACGACGCCATCACCAAACATTTCCCCCGCGAAGTGGAATGTTGGGAACCAACCGGCGGACTCTACTTCTGGGCGCGCCTGCCGCGTAAAATCCAAACCGGCCCAAAGTCAAAGCTCTTCCAACGCGCGCTGGAAAACAAGGTGCTCTATGTGCCCGGCGAACTGTGCTACGCGGACGATCCCACGCGTTCCAAGCCACGCAACGAAATGCGGCTCAGCTTCGGCGGCGCGCCCGATGCCGACATCACCGAGGGCATCGCCCGCCTCGGCAAGGCCATCAAGTCAGTTATGTAGCAGCGGACGTGACTATGTCTCAGGCCAGCCGCAGCAGTTTGGCCGAGGCTGCGACTGGCTTTCAGCACAGTCGCGCTCCGCTTCAAAACGGGACCTAGACTCCGCGCCCAACGCCCAGCTAGCCTGAGCACACATGGTTCGACTGGTCTTATTCGACATCGACGGAACGCTCGTCCACACGGGGGGCGCGGGCATCAAGGCATTCGCCAAGGTGTTCGCCACCGAGTTCGGCGCGCATGACGGCATTGAACGGATGAAGTTTGCCGGTCGAACCGACGTCAGCCTCGTGCGGGAGTTCTTCAACCTGCACCGCATTCCCGCCACCAGCGAAAACTTTGAGCGCTTCTTCGACCGCTACGTGCACTGGCTTCATCACATCCTCGCGGACAGCGAAAGCGCGGAATGTCCAGGTGTGCGGAGCTTGATCACCGATCTGGAAGCGATGCCGGAGCCGCCCCTGCTCGGCCTGCTCACCGGCAACATCCGGCTTGGCGCAGAGATCAAGCTGCGTCACTTCGGCTTGTGGGACCATTTTGAGACCGGCGGCTTTGCGGACGACGATGAAGACCGCGACAAGATCGCGCTCGCCGCCAAGCAGCGCGGCGGCCGCGTGCTGAAACGGGAATTGAAGGGCGAAGAGATCGTGGTCATCGGCGACACGCCCTTGGACATCCGCTGCGGTCGTGCGATTGGAGCGAAGGTGCTCGCGGTTGCCACCGGTGGTGCCCGTTACCACGAACTTGAAGCGCACAAACCGGATTGGGTGGTGGAGGATTTGCGAGAGTTGGAGGCGGCGGAGATTATTTCATAGGCCCGACAAGCGCCGTGCAGAGCGGCTGCGTCCTACGAGGCTGAACTACTCAACTTCAGTGTTTATGGGGCCTGCCCGAAGCACACGCACAACAACCGCCACCACCGCCGCCGTTACCCATGCCGCATGACCCGGCATCCGTGGTCCCGGCTGAATTCGAGGCGAACGTGGAAAACTTCTTTGCCAGCTTGGTTGAACCGCAGTGCGGGCACTTGGTCCCTTCCCATTCGCTGGAGCGCACAAGGATTTCGCTGTCGCGTTCGCACTTGCCGCAATGGAATTCGTAGATTGGCATGGCCCAAATTTAATCGGCAACCCGACAAAGCTCAAGGGCCGCTCAACCGGAACGCCGGTCTCCGACCCGGCACGATTCCAACTCCTTTGCCCACTTGCGGCACCACCACAGGGGTATTGCCCCGAACACTCCAAACGAACAATCAATCAGCCGCCACCAGAAGGGAATCTCTCGCAGCGCTCCGAAGATAAACGCCCACGGAATCACCATGGCGCAGGCGATGAGACCAAAATCTAACAACCATCGATTGCGGACCGGGTCACGCAACACGCCAATGAAGGCCACCGCGATGATGATGTGTCCAAACGCCAGCCAATCAGTGCCGTAGAACAGGAAGGGATGCTTCGCCTGCGAATCAATCAAAGCATGGCGCACCGACTCCAACCAGAACGCCAGCGATCCGGCTCCCTCAATCGAAGCGCTATTGCCCGTGCCCAGCACTTGGGAGAGCCAGTTCAACTCCGTCACCAGTGGAATTGCCGTCACGCCGCTGATGACCAGACCAACAATGAATACCCACGTCAGCCACCGCAGACGTTTGAGTAGAACCATTTCGCGTTGCATAAAGCCTAAGGTAGAAGACGACGTGAGGAGGCTCTGACTCAATAATCCTTCGCCGTTGGCTGCTCCCGCCACTGTTCACCTCTGCCTTCCAAGCAATCAAACCAATGCATGAGGAAGAACTTTTTCTCCATCGCGCCCGGAAAGACGGTCGGTGAGGTACCGATGATGGGCCGCAGGGCTGTGGTGAGTTGCAAACATACGAGCACGAAGATCATCGCCCACACGCGCAGGCCGGCCTGGGATTTTGCCTGCGATGCCGCAAAGCCCGCCCCGAGGAAGCGCAGCCCGAAGATCGTGGCGATCATCCAAAACAGGAGATGCAGCGCACCCATCCAGCAAAGTGACTTGGTGGATTCCGAGAACAGCCACGCCACCGGCGCAAGCCCGATGAGCAGCAGCGTCATCAAGAACAGCATCCCGCAGAGCAGGCCGGCCATTTCCGACAACTTCGCCCGCGAGCCACTCAGACAGGCGAAGATGTAGAGGCTCGGCAGACATATCACCGAGGCGATGAGCAGGCCGCCCGCAATCTTGAGCGGCGCAATCCAGAGCTGAGCGCCGCGCGAGAAGGTTCCCACCACGACGCCATAGATCAGCGCACACACGACGGCGACAAGGATCATCGCGCCAATGACCTGGCCCCCGCCCGCCTGACGCAAGGCATGATGCACGCGCCTTGGCTGGCGGAGGATGGCTTCAATGGCCGCGCCCACGCCATTGAGGGGTTCGCGGTCACTTGGATCTTCCGGCGGTCTCAACGGCGGATTGTCCTGCATGTGCGGTGGGATTTGTGGAGGTGTTTGATTGGATTCGTTCATAAGCTTGTTAAGGGCGTTTGGGAGTGCTGGTGCGTTGAGTTTAATGACTCCACGACTCCAGCACTCCGTTGTTATGTTTCAGTTTGGTTTACATGTTCAGTTAAACAGCCGCACAGCGGAGTGGAATACGGCTTCAAAAAAGTTTCCGTCGAATGCTTCGGTTCGCAGGAACTCCACCGGCAAACCGGGCGATCCCACGAACGGCCGTAAAACCCAGGAGAGCTGGCTGCCGAAGAATAGATTGGAAATCAACCACGCGAACAACACGCGCACCGCCGAGTCTTGCCTGCCCGCAAGCGATTGGAGCAATTGAAACAACCGCACATTCGCCGTGATGCCCGCAAAGGCGATGACGACAACCAGCAGCAGCAGAATGGCCGCGTGCGTGGAGGAGTTGTTGGCTCCCTCAATCAGCGGTGGCGCAGACCAGATGACAAACGCCGCCAACGGGCTGAACGCGCCCAAGATCGCTGCCGCGAGGGCAAAGCTCGCAAGGATGGCGAGGAAGGATTGGCGGAACTTGATCTGCAGTCCCAGCAGCGGCGCGAGCATGGCGTTGAGCAGTGCATTGCCAGTCGCCGTGAGCAGCATGATTACCGGCAACTTGATCGCGCTGAATACGGCTTGCAGCGGATCGCGCCAACACCCCAGTGCCGCTCCGAAAGCGCCCGCCCCGACGAGCACCAGGAGCATATCACGGGTAACTTGCGACCTGCGCCAGTCACTGGTCCACGTCATCAACGCCGCAACCTCGCCGCGCAGCAATTGTGCGAGGGAGCAGGACAGAAGTGCTGGTTTGGGAATATTCATGCCTCTCTGGATTTGCGCCCACTCAACCGCGCCGGCACTTTGCCTCCTCGTTTTGGACCGACTTCTCCCTGGCTGCTTTCAGGCGTTTAAGCCATTGCCCAACGCCTTCGATCAATACCTCCGGCGTGGAGGTGCCGGCGGTGATGCCCACCGTGCCAGCGGTGAAGAACCATTCCTCGCACAAGTCCGCCGCGCTTTGCACATGATGCACCTGGTCGGAGTAGCGGCGGCACGTGGCCACCAGCTCGCGCGTGTTGTTGCTGTCAGCGCCGCCGATGACCACCACCGCGTCGCACTGTTGCGCCAGCTCCACCGCAGCATGCTGGCGTTGCTTGGTGGGCTGGCAAACGGTGTCGATGAAACGCACGTCCGACCGTGGAAATCGCCGACGAATCTGCCCGACCAAGTGCCGCGCTCTTTCGATGGGCTGCGTGGTTTGCGCCACGACACCCAGCCGCGGGCGTTCGCTCAGTTGAGCAATGTCCGCTTCGCTTAGGACGATGTCGTATTCCGGATAGTCTTCCGTCATGCCGCGGACTTCCACGTGACCGCGCTTGCCAATAATCACCGGGTGAAATCCCTCCTGGACCAGTTTGGCCAACGCCCGATGGGCTACCTGCACGAGTGGGCAAGTGGCTTCCAGCACGTGCAACCCCAGTGAGCGGGCGCTGTTCATCGCTTTCTCCGATGCGCCGTGAGCCGTAACCATGACGGTGGGGGTGCAGGCGTCGGCAGGCTGCTGGGCGGTGCTGATTCCACGTGACTTCAAGTCGGCCACAACAGTTTGGTTGTGCACCAAATCGCCAAGAATGGTTAGCGGCTTGGCGCTGGCATAGTTGACTGCCATCTCAATGGCGTCCCGCACCCCAAAGCACATGCCCAAATGTTCAGCGCGTATGATCTTCATAGTTGATATGGGCGGGAGCCAGTTTCTCTTTGTAATACAAAGCTAAAGACTGCGACCGATTCTTTTCGTTCAAATAATTCTTCCTGGACTTAGTTGAGCCTGGTTTGCTGGACGATCTGCTCGAGCAGGTTGATATAATCGGTAAAGGCTTTGCGGCCGGCGGCAGTCAGGGAGCAGGTCGTGAGCGGACGATTATTCTGAAACGACTTGGCCACGGCGATATAGCCGGCCTGTTGCAGGGTGCGGATGTGCGTGGTGAGGTTCCCATCGGTCATGCCGAGTGTGTCCCGCAATTCGGTGAACGCGAGGTCGGGCGAGGCGGCCAGCAGCGACATGATCGCCAGCCGCCCCTTCTCGTGAATCACACGATCGAGTTGCAAGAAGGGTTGCGGATTCACTCGGCTTGTTTCTGTTCAGTGCAGTAAAGGTAGGCCCCGTAAACGAGATGGAGCCCCCCGAATACGGTGCCCATGAAGGCATGGGCAAAGCGAAACTCCGGCACCGATTGGCGCATCACCGGGTAAAGCAAAAGGACTGTCCCGCCGACGATGAAAGCCCAGCCAAACCATTTGATGCCCCTTTGCATGAAGAATCCGCCCGCGTGCAGGGCTGCGCCATATAACGCCATCCAGAGGGGCACCGCCGCCCAAGTCAGCGCCTGATCATTGGCGACAAATGCCAGCATCAGCCCCGCAATCAATCCGATGAACAGGCTCGGCAACATGGCCTGCGCCACGCGCCGGGTGGGCGGTGACCAGAATGATTCATGATCGCGCAGCGCCTGCCGACGAATCACCACAAACGCCCCCGCCAACGTCGCGGCGGCAACGCCAAACCAAAAAAGGACGAACCGGCGCGGCGAGTCACACTGCGTCACCCAGCCGACTCCTCCGGCAATCAAGCCCACAACACCGGTCAGCAGACACACCGGAGCCAAGGCCCGACGATACACCGCCGCCCGCTCCATCAGCGTGCGGATGGT
>JAFMIZ010000055.1 GCA_017853715.1 Pedosphaera sp. | reverse complement strand
GCAAAGTGCGGCGGCGCAAACAGCAAAGAAAGACGCCAGAAATGGTGGTGATGCTTTCATGGATGACTTCTAAGCAATCGGAGCAGGGCTTGGATGTTAAGTGCTGCCTTCGGCACAAATGACCCTGGCTCAACGTATTCTTGATCTTTGGAGCCATCAGCACTGACCTCGGAACAATGAGCGTTGTCTCCCTTGGGGCCGAGTCCGTCTAACGTCGGCACCGTCTGCCAGAGAAAGTTGCCATCGCTCAAGCCAGCCCGCTCTTCACGGACAATTTCACAGCCAAGCTCAGCTGCGGCCTCGCGGAAAGTGTCGATCAAGTGTTCCGAGCCCTCGTTCTTTGGCCAAGGTGGAGTTTCGTGTGTGACACGGATTGACACTCGACAAGGAAAGCTGTCAGCGACACTGCGAACAGTGGTTTCACTCTCAAGTGCCTTAAGTTTGCGCAAGCCGGTCTGATAGGCATCCACGGAAAATGAACGCATTTCCACTTCAGCGATCGCGTGGTGCGGGACGCGGTTCAAGGTGGCGCCTCCATGGATAAGGCCTACGTTGAAGGTCAAACCGATGCTGTGATCGGTCAGCGCCTCAATACGCTCAACAGTATTGGCCAGCTGACGGATGGCGTTGGCGCCCCGTGTGTGAGTGTTGCCGGCATGCGCGCCGCGCCCGGAGACTTCGACGCGAATGGCTGCCCGGCCTTTCCGCGCAGCGACAAGGTTGAATTTGTTTTGCTCACGCCAGCCCGCCTCAAAGACCAAGGCTGCTTGAGCCTTTTTCAGTCGCTCGACGCACAGGGCACCGAAATCAGCGCTTAACATTTCTTCAGATGAGTCCAGCAGCAGCGTCCAGCGCGTCTGGTTGAACACATCGGGGTGCGCTTCGCGCAAGGTTTGCAACACGAGCCACATCATGGCGGTGCCGCCTTTGATGTCTTCTGTGCCAGGTCCGTAAATGCGGTCGCCAGCAATGCGCCACGTGAAATTGTTGCGTCTTTCCTCTTCTGCCGTGAACACAGTATCCAGATGGGAGACGAATCCAATGTGCGCCATGCCGGTGCCTGTTCGCGTCAGGATCAGATGCTCGCCGAAGTCGGGATTTACGGAGGGGACGTATTCGGCGGCGAATCCCAGCCGGGCAAATGCTTTGCTCGTGAGTTCGGCAAGTTGGCGTAACCCGCTTTTGTTCAGCGTGTGCGAATTGATGGCTACCATGTCCTTCAGAATTTGGAGAGTGGCGGGTAGGTGCGCCTCAAGTCGGGCGAGCAGGGCGGGTTGGATGTGCATCGGAACCTAGAGATGGCCGGGGTGCATCGGTCTTGCAAGTCTGGAGGACGGTAAATTTGCTTCCGTTTGGGCGGTTGCTTTGCTACACGGAGACCGCTGTGCGCAAGATTCGTCTAATACTCCTGCTGGCTTGGGTGGCATCCGCTTTGACCGCCTCGGTGTCGGCGGCGACTTACAAGCTCGAGAGCGGCAAGACAGTCATCGGCGAAATGATCGAGAACGGGTCCGACGAAGCATCGGCGTTGATTAATTCCGGGGACGGCAACTATGAGCGTGTTCCGTGGGGCCAATTCGGCCAGGACGACCTCAAGGCGTTCATGGAAAAGTTCAAGGCGAATAAGAAGCTGCTCGAAGCGATTGAGCCTTTCATCGAAGTCACCTTGGAGGAACGGGCGGCCCGCACGGAGGTTCGCATTGATCCACCCTCTGAAATTGTCCAGGCGATGCAAAAAGAGCGTGAGCTGCCCAAAAGTGGAGTCATCGCATCGCTGTTCAAATCTCCAGTGGGCTGGTTCTTGGTGGTCCTGATTTTCGCTGCAAACGTTTATGCAGGATTCGAAATCGCCGTTTACCGTGCGCGCTCGAAGGGGTTGGTGGCTGGATTGGCTGCGATTCCCGGGGTGGGTTTCATCACCAACATCGTTTTCCTGTGCATGCCTACGTATCTGCCAGGTCAATCCGATGAGGAACTGGCTGCGGCTGAAGCTCAACGGCTGGAGCCGACTTCAACGTTTGAGATTCCGGGTTCGGCGGCGGAACAGGTGGCCCAAGAGGTGGCGGCTTCCGAGGTTGCTTCGGCGGCACCTAAGGCCGAGATCTATTCGCGCGGCAAGTTCACCTTCAACAAGCGTTTCTTCGAGACAAAGTTTGCCGGGTTTTTCGGTATGACCCGCAACGACGTCAACAAGGCGAAAGTGTTCATCATCAAGTCCACCAAGGGAGAATTTGTGGTGGAACGCATCACGCGCCTGACACCCAGTGATCTTTTCATTCAAGCGGAGGGTGTTGCGGGCGAGACTTCGATGCATTTCTCGGAAATCACCGAAGTCATCCTCAAGCCGCACGCATGATCATAGGCTGACTTGGCCGCTTCAAAGCAAGGCCATTACAGTGCGCATGAGGCGATGCGGAGTTTGGCTTGAGGATTTTGCTTTCGCTGCCGTTCCGTTTCCCGTTCGATTTGCCCATGGCATCATTGCGCGTGGCATTCATGGGCACTCCAGATTTGGCGGCGGTGTGTCTTGCGCGCCTGCTTGTGGCGGACTCGCTGCAGGTGGTTGGGGTGGTCACGCAGCCGGATCGCCCCAAAGGGCGCGACCTCAAACTCGCACCATCCCCGGTGAAGTCGCTGGCCCTGCGGCATCATCTTCCTGTCTTGCAACCCGAGCGGGCGCGCGACCCCGGTTTCATCGAGCAACTGGCTGCTTGGGAGCCTGAGTTGATAGCTGTTGCGGCCTTTGGTCAGATTCTGCCCCCCAGGATTCTCGAACTGCCCCGTCATGGCTGCCTGAACGTCCACACCTCGTTGTTGCCCAAGTATCGCGGCGCTGCGCCAATTCAGTGGGCCATCCTCAACGGTGATGCGGAAACCGGCGTGACCATCATGAAAATGGATGCCGGGCTGGACACGGGAGATATTTTGACGACAGCACGGACGCCGATCGACCCAGCCGACAACTCGCAAACCCTCCACGATCGCTTGGCTCTAATGGGTGGCGATCTGCTCGTTGAAACCATCCCTGATTATGTCTGCGGTAAAATCACCCCGCAGCCTCAACCCTCAGAGGGCGTAAGTTACGCGGCCAAAATCAAGAAACAGGATGGCGCCCTCGATTGGTCTCTGCCAGCCCAGACACTCTGGAATCGTGTTCGCGGCTTCACACCCTGGCCAGGAGCGTTCACGCACCTCGCTACGCAAGCCAAGGCAATGATGTTGAAAGTATGGGAGGCGGAGCCCGTGGCCGTGCAGGGCGTCCCTGGCGAAGTGCTGAGCGCGGACAAGCAGGGGATCGTGGTGGCCTGTGGAACTGGGGCATTGCGCATCCTAGTCTTGCAGCGAGAAGGAGGCCGACGCGTGAGTGCTGGCGATTTTATTGCTGGACACCCACTCGCCCGAGGCTTGCGGCTTGGGTGAATATGCGCCTCTACGACGCCCATAACCACCTTCAAGACGATCGGCTGATGCCGCGCCTCGACGAAATTGTGTTGGAATGTCGGAAAGCTGGGATTGTTCGGATGGTTGTCAACGGTTCATGCGAGCAGGATTGGCCTAAGGTGGCTGAACTCGCGCGGCGATTTCCCGAGGTGTTGCCCTCGTTCGGCTATCACCCGTGGTATGTGCAAGAGCAAACGCCGGATTGGCAACGCGAACTCACCCGCTGGCTGGATGAATTGCCGTCGGCAGTGGGTGAGGTAGGCTTGGACAAGTGGGTTTTGGAGTCGCAAGGGCGTGGCGCCGGGCAGCTTGGTTTAATTCCCACGGATCCAGCCTCGCTGCCCGAGCAGGAGGAGGTTTTCGTCTGGCAACTGCGGCTGGCCGCCGAGCGCAATCTGCCGTTGAGCATTCACTGTTTGCAGGCCTGGGGCCCGCTGTTGGAAATCCTTCGTCGTGAACCCCGGCCGCAATGCGGCTTCCTGTTGCACAGTTACGGCGGGTCTCCTGAACTGGTTGCGCCCCTTACGAAGTTGGGTGCTTATTTCTCACTGCCCGGCTATTTCGCGCATGAACGCAAACATCGTCAGCGTGCCTCTTTTCGGGTTGTGCCGCCGGAGCGCTTGTTGATTGAGACCGATGCGCCGGATCAGAATCTCCCTGAGGCGCGGAACGTTCATCGCCTGACGGACGCCGCCTCCGGCAGCCCGATCAATCACCCGGCGAATCTCGCTGCCGTCTACGCGTTCGCGGGCGAGATGCTTGACGAGCCGCTTGCACGGTTGTCCGAACGCGTGGAGGAGAACTTCCGCCGATTGTTCATTGAACGGGTTGCCATCACTTGACGCTAATGGATTGAGTTGCCACCCAAGATCGCCAGAATCTCCGCGCATGATTCGTAACATCATTTTCGACTGGTCGGGCACACTCGTAGATGATTTGCCTGCAGTGTGGAAGGCGTCGAACTTCGTGCTCTCACAGGCTGGCAAGGCGGAGATGTCGCTTGACACCTTTCGCGCGGAATTCCAGCTGCCGTTCACCACGTTCTACGACAAACACACGCCGGAAGTGCCCATGCCGCGGCTGGAGGGGTGGTTCCATGAGGGCTTCCGCCGAGAACAACATTCGGTTGTGGCGCTGCCGCACGCGCAGGAGTTTTTGCATTTCTGCCGTGCGCGGCAGGTGCGCACTTTTCTGTTGAGCACAGTGCATCCCGATTATTGGGCCGAGCAATCGAGCGTCACCGGCTTTGGATCGTTCATTGATCTGCCTTACAACGGTGTTTGGGATAAGCGTCAAAAGATTCACGAGATCCTGACCGCCAACAACCTCAACCCCGACGAAACCTTGTTCATCGGCGACATGGAGCACGACATTGACACCGCACGTCACGGCGGAATCCACTCGGTAGCGGTGCTTACCGGTTACAATACGCTGGAGCAATTGCGCCGCGCAAAACCTGACTTGATTGTCGAGCACTTGGGCGAACTGCGCGAGTTGATGCAGCAAAGTGAAATGCAGCTCAAGGCGCCGGCAAGGCGGTTTGAGGATTTGCATCCACCTGTCGTGACGGTTGGGGGATTGATTTTTAATGATGCCGACGAAGTTCTTATGGTGCGGACGCACAAGTGGTCGAATCTTTGGGGCATCCCGGGCGGCAAGATCAAGTGGGGGGAGTCTTCCGAAGACGCCTTGCGTCGCGAGCTCAAGGAGGAGACGGACCTTGCCGTGACAGGCATCCAGTTCATGCTCGTGCAGGACTGCATCCACTCCCGCGAGTTTTACCGCGACGCTCATTTTGTCCTGCTGAACTATACCTGTCAGGTCGTTGGCGATGCTCAAGTGACTCTCAATGAGGAAGCGCAGGAGTTTTGCTGGCTGAAACTGGAGGAGGTCGAACAGTTGCCTTTGAACAAGCCGACGCAGATTTTGATTGATGCCGTACGGGCAAAAAGGGATTCAATGGGCCGCTAATCATGTCAAAAATCAGCATTGTTGACCTCGAAGTGTTTTACTGTGTGGGTGTTTCGGACGAAGAACGCGCCCAGCCGCAACGGTTGTTGCTCACGGTGGACATGGGGTTTGATTTCACCTCCGCCGCCATGAGCGACCGCTTGGAACGCACCATTGATTACCATGCCGTTGCCCAGATGCTGCTCAAGCACGGCGAGGGCCGCAGTTGGAAGCTGTTGGAGCGCCTCGTGTCGAACCTGTGCGACATCATCCTTGCGGATTATAAGCCCCAGAGCGTCAGTGTGGTCGTGAAAAAGTTCATCATTCCCGAAGCCCGTTACGTCAGCGTGCAGTTGGCCAAAAGCCGCACCGCTCGGCCCAAGCTTGGCTCCTGATTGCGTCGGCCATTGCCAAGTGGCCGTTCGTGAATTATGTGTGGCCGGTTGTTTTATGCCGGAAACTGTCGTCGCCATCCGCAATCTCTCCAAGATTTATGCTCAGGGGGAAATCCAAGTCACTGCCCTGAACGATGTCTCGCTCGACATCGAAATGGGCGAATTCCTCACGCTCATGGGACCATCGGGCTCGGGCAAGTCCACTCTGCTGCACATCATTGCCGGCATTGACCGGCCCACCAGCGGGCGTTGTCTTGTGCAAAACCTCGACGTGACTGGCCTGAATGAGTCTGAGCTGGCCGATTGGCGGAATCAGAATGTCGGATTCGTCTTTCAAACCTTCAACCTCATCCCAGTGCTGACGGCATTTGAGAATGTCGAGTTGCCGCTTTTGCTTACCCAGTTGGATCGCTCTGAACGTCGCCGTCGCGTGCAGACGGCGCTGGACATCGTCGGGCTGGCTGACCGGATGCATCACCTGCCGAAGCAACTCTCCGGGGGGCAGGAACAACGCGTAGCGATTGCAAGGGCACTCGTCACCGATCCGCGCTTGGTGGTGGCCGATGAACCCACGGGCAACCTCGACAGTCATTCGGCGCAGGAGGTGTTGATGGTGTTGCAGCAATTGAGTCGTGAGGCAGGCAAAACGGTGATCATGGTGACGCACGACCCGAAAGCCGCTGCGTATGGCTCGCGCAGCATCCATCTGGAGAAGGGCGAACTGCTCAAAGATGAGGCAGTGACGGCACGTTAGACTGCGACTGTTCATGACGCTCGGCACGTTCATCATCAAGAATGCGCTCCGCAACAAGCGGCGGGCGACGCTTTCCATTTTGAGCGTGGCGGTGAGCTTGTTCCTGCTGGTGATGCTTCAGGTGGCATTGCGCGAGTTGACCAATCCCATCAACGATGAGGGGTCGAGCCTGCGGATCATCGTGCGCAACAAGGTCTCGCTGGCTCAGCCATTGCCGCGTCGCCAGTTGCAAGTGATCGAGCGCATTCAAGGTGTGGCAGCGGTGTCGCCATTCACATTTTACGGTGGGCTTTACAAGGGGGACGAGAAGTTCACCAGCTTCGCCCAGTTCGCCGTGGACCCGGAACGATGTCCATTGCTGATCTCCGATGCAAAGATTCCGAAAGAGCAATACGAGGCATGGGTGGCGGATCGCACGTCGTGCATTCTGGGACGGCTTACGGCGGAGCGGTTCGGGCTGAAGGTGGGTGATCGCATGCAGTTCACGGGGCAGATTTACCCAGCGGATTTGGAATTCATGGTTGCAGGCATCTATCATGGCACGGCCGACGACCGGAACCTGATGTTTCACCAAAGTTACCTCGATGAATCGTTGGGCAACCCCGGCACCGTGGGCACGTGGTGGGTGCGCGCGGCGTCCATTGACGAGGCCCCGATGGTGACGGAGCGGATCAACAATGCCTTTGCGAACTCCAGTGCGGAAGTGCGCGCTGAGTCCGAGCGCGCGTTTGTGTTGGGATTCGTATCCATGTGGGCGAACATCAAGACGCTCATCACTGGTATCAGCGTCGTGGTAGTGTTTGCGTTGCTGCTGGTGACGGTCAGCACCATGAGCATGGCCATCCGCGAGCGGTTTCGTGAATTGGCTATTCTTAAAGCGCTGGGCTTCCGGCGCCGTGAACTGTTCGCCTTCATTCTGGCCGAGAGCTGTGGCTTGGCGATGGCGGGTGCGTTGATCGGGGCGGGAGGCGCGTGGGTGGTCTTTCACTCGATTGACATTCAAAAGGCCACCAACGGGCTGTTCATCCTCTTTGAAGTGACGCCACAGATGATGGGGCTGGCCTTTGCCGTGGCGACGGCCCTCGGCGTCTTGTCCTCCGTCGGGCCGATGCTGGCGGTGGCTCGGACGAGTGTGGTGCAAGGACTCAGGACACTGGACTGATATGGCGCTGCCCATCAAATACAGCTTTCGCAACGCGCTCGTGCGCTGGCGGTCCACCATTGCCACGGTGCTGGGCATCGGGCTGGTGGTGTTTGTATTTGTGCTCTTGCAGTCGCTGGCGGCGGGCATTGAGAAGAGCAGCGGGAACACCGGCGATCCGCGCAACGTGATGATCGTTCGCAAAGGTTCCACCTCGGAATCGGCCAGTCTCATCTCCCGCGACAATTTGCGGGAGATTCGCTACTTCGAAGAAATCGCTCGCAACGAACAAGGCGAAGCGGTGATCTCCGCCGACGTGCTGGTGCTGGTCAATCTGCCGCGTCGCGATGGCACGGAGGCGAATGTGCTGCTGCGCGGGGTAACGGCCCGCGGCATGGAGTTGCGACCGCAGGTGGAACTGGTGGCGGGACGCTGGTTCCGTCCGGGAATGCGTGAGATTGTCGTTTCAGCCAAACTGGCCAGGCGCTTTGCCAACTTTGACGTTGGCCAGTCCTTTCGCACGGGCAACTCCACTTTCACCGTCGTCGGCTGGCTGGACGGGCAGGGGAGCGCATTTGATTCGGAATGCTGGTTGGATGCGGATGAGTGTCGCTCCGTGTTTGAGCGGGACATGTATTCGAGCTTTCTGGCGCGGGTGCCGGATGCGGGCGCGATGTCCAACTTGATCGCCCGCATCGAATCCGACCGGCGGTTCAAGCTGAAGGCGGAGAGTGAGGTGGAGTATTATCGTTCCCAGACGATGACCGCGGCCCCGATCCGCTGGCTGGGCGGTTTTCTGGCCATTACCATGTCCATCGGGGCGGTGTTCGCGGCGATGAACACCATGTATGCGGCTGTGGGTGCGCGCACGCGGGAAATCGGCACCCTGCGGGTGTTGGGGTATCGCCGCCGGTCGGTGGTGATTGCCCTGTTGCTGGAAGGGGCGATGCTCGCGCTCGTGGGCGGCGTGGTGGGTTGCGTGGCAGCGTATCAATGGAATGGTTACACCACGGCGACGATGGGCTTTGAGACCTTCAGCGAAATTGTTTTCCAGTTCGCCGTGACGCCGCCGCTGGTCGCACAAGGACTGGTCTTTGCGGTGGTCGTGGGCATCATGGGCACGCTGTTGCCGGCGATTCGGGCGTCGCGTTTGCCGGTGATTGAGGCGTTGAAGGCGATTTAAGACCGATTTGGATATGAACAAAGATTCACAAAGCAAGTTGGCGCAGCTGGCCATGGATCCGCAGGCGAAACAACGGCCCGCATCCACGATGGGGATGATATTCACCGCCGTCGGGGTGGCGGTAGCAGTCGCATTGCTGCTGTGGAAGCCGTGGGCCAAAGAGGGCGCGCGATTTGCCACGGGTAACGGACGAACCGAGGAGCGCGCTGTCAAAGGTGGTGCTGCTGGCGGTGCCGCAGCGTCGGCGGTCGGTGCATCGCAGACCAATTCCGCGGCGGAAAACTCGGCCGATGAGAACGTGGTGCTCGTGGTGAGTGGTTACATCGTGAACCGCGAGCGCATAGAAATCAGCCCGCGCTTCATGGGCGTGGTTGAATGGGTTGGTGTGAAGAAGGGGGACACGGTTACCAACGGGCAGGTCGTAGTGTTGTTGGATGATACTGAGTTCAAGGCGAGACTGGCGGAGGCGGCAGGGCAGGTGGCGCGCGCCGAGGCGGGCGTCGCCAAGGCAGAACTGGATTTGGAGCGCATCTCGCAATTGGCCAAGACCGACATCGAATCCAAGCAGGCGCTCGACGATGCGCGGGTGGGTCTCCAGTCGGCCAAGGCCACGCTGGAGGCCGCCAAGGGCGGACGTGATGCGGCGCAAGCCTACGTGGATTGGTGCACCATCCGGTCGCCGATCAACGGAGTGGTGCTGGAAAAGCTGGTGGACCCGAACGAACTCGTCACCCCGCAAAGTTTCGGGGGCACGCGTGGACCGAGCACGGCGTTGCTGGCCGTGGCGGATCCCAAAGATTTGCAGGTGGAGATCGATATGAGTGAGAGCGATTTGGCGAAGGTGTATTTGAAACAGACCTGTCGCGTGAGTCCGGAGGCTTACACAGATAAAGTTTACGAAGGTTATGTGGCGGAGATCGCGCCCGAAGCGAACCGGGCCAAAGGCACCTTGCAGATCAAGGTGCAGATCAAGAATCCGGACGGCTACCTCACGCCTGAGTTGAGCGCACGGGTCGAGTTTCTGAAGCCGTAGAAAAGCGCCGGCTGGAAGGCCAGCGCTACTTTGTACAAACGGGCTTGGGCAGCGCGATTGCGTCGCCTCGCTTAAAATCTGGCCGAGAGTGCGATGCCCACTGCTACTGGCGTGCCGGGTTGGATGACCAACTGGTCCGGCGTTGCTCCACTACGCAAGTCGAGGGCATTGGCCGCGTATTCCTCGTCCAACAGGTTGCGACCGAACACGTGGATGCCCCAATTGCGGCGTTCGTAGCCGATACGTGCATTCAAGAGCGAGAAAGCACCTTGCTTCGCTGTGTTATCCTCGGTCAGGTAGTAATCACCCAACGTTTGCACCTCCAGTCGCAGGTAGAGGCCGAAGGGAAAGCGATATTGACCAGCGAAGTTGGCGGTCCACTCGGGCACGAAGCTGATGGTGTTGCCGTCGAAACTGGTGCCGTTCACGGGATCAAAGTAACGATCATATTCTGCGTGAGTGTAGCCGACGCCGCCAGTGAACTCCCAACCTTGAGCCGGGCGTACGGTCAGTTCCAGTTCGCCACCCATCAGGTCGGCATTATCGGCGTTTTGCAGGTAGGCTTGCGCCGGATCAGCAGCGTTCAGGCGATAGACTTGGTAGTCATCTGCGTCGCTGTAGAACACCGAGGCGTTCGCGTTCAACTTGCTTTCATACCAGTCGGACTTCACGCCGAGTTCGTAATTCCAGCTTGTGGCGGGATCAAACCGTGAGGCGACGGGATCGTCGTTGGAGGCGTTGAACCCGCCGCTTTGATAACCCTCGCTGAAGTTGAAGTAACCAAGCATATCGTCATTGAAATGCCATGCCGCACCTGCTTTGGGCAGCACCACCGTGTCGTCGAAGTCGGTGGAGTAGGGGGCGGCTGCGGGGAAAGTTCCGAAGCCGTTGATGAAGTTACGCTGGCGAGAGATGTCGCGCTGCTCGTGATTTAGGCGCAGGCCAGCTACAAGGTCGAGTTTCTCCGTCGTGGCGAAAGTGGCCTGACCAAACGCGGCGTAGGTTTGCGCCTGTTGCTCGGCGAGGGTTTGCTGCGTGGTTGGGATCGGAGCGAGCGGAGGATAGACCACGCTCCCGGAATCGGTGTTGATGGTATTGTCGGCAAAGAACAACCCACCGACCCAACGCGTGCGTTCGCCTGTGTTCGGCGATTCCAAGCGGAGTTCCTGTGACCAAGTCTCCACTTCTGGTCGCGAAAAGCCATCCAGGAGCTGGGCGGCAGTGAAATCGAAATCCTGCAAAAGATCCTGCTCCCAGTCGCGGTGAGTGGTCACAGACACCACGTTGAAGTCCTCGGCTGCGTAGCGCACGCGAATCGCCTGACCAAACGCGTCGGTGTCGTTGTAGCCATCGAAGGTGCGGGATACATCATACGGTCCGGCGTCAGTCGTGGGATAATAAGTGGGCACGAAGCCGTCGCGGAAGCGGTCTGCGGTCAGCGTCAGTGCGATGTCCCAGTTCTCCGTAGGTGTCCAGCGCAGCACGGCCCGTCCGCTCAACGTCTCGCGTGAATCGGCATCGGTGCCGAGATTCAGGTTGTTCACGAAGCCGTCAGACTGCCCGAACATACCACTGATTCCGAAATACAACTGGTTGGTCACAATCGGGCCGCTGATGCCGCCCTGAAAATTCATTTCGTTGTAGCTGCCGTAACCCGCCGTCACGCTGCCGCGCCAATGATTGTCCGGCTGGAGGGTGCGGATGTTCATCACGCCACCAATGCCGCCTGCGCCGAACATCGTGCCCTGCGGCCCGCGATAGAATTCCGCCTGTTCGATGTCGTAGAGCGGCAGGCCGCGCGAGGCGACGTCCAGATAGGGCATGTCGTCCACGTAAAGGCCGACTGCAGGTTCGCCGATGAGAAAATTGTTCTCGCGAAAGCCGCGCACGGAAAAGCGAGGCGTGCGCTGGTTGTTGCCGTCGAAGAGGGACGTATTCGGCGCGATGGCGGTCAGTTCGCGTGTGTTGTGGTAACCGCCCCACTCGAACATGTCGCCGGCCACTACGCTGGCGGAGACGGTCTCCAACTGCGCCAAGTCAGTCGCTTCGCCGATGACGGTGACCGGAGGCAGCCCCGTCGGTTCGATCGGAGCATTCGTTTGTGCCCAGCTCGCCGTGACTCCGGCAAGCATGGTGACGATGGTTACGAGGTGTTGCTTCATTGAGTGAAAGTAAATTCAGTTTGTCGGGGGCAACGCCCACTTGCCGTTCACCATGCTCGCTGTGACAGGGCCGTGATGGTTGAGAGTGCCTTCAAAGACGTCTCGGTCGCGGGAAGGCACGGCGATGATGTCGGCTAGGGAGCCGGATGCTAATTGGCCCAGGCGCTTGGCTTGCCCAAGAGCGCGGGCGGGATTCCACGTGACCATTTGGAGAATTGTCTCTGGTGACACTGCCGGAAACTGACGGGCGAAAGCTCGCATCTCTTCAAAAAGATTCAGCTCCAGCGGATGCTTTTTGATTGGAGTAACGCTGGCCAGGCTGTCGGTTGCGAGTGAAGTGTTGACGCCCGCCGCACTCAAGGCTTCGAAGGGAAATGCTTGGTGCCGGAAATAGGCGTGGCTCCGCGGACAATGCACGACATGCACGCCGTGCTTCGAGAGCAACTCCGTGTCGCCAGACGCGAGGTAATTGACATGAATGGCTAGCAACGAGGAATGCAATGCGCCGTGCTTCGCAAGGTGTTGCACGGGTGAACCGAGGCCGCAATCGGCGTTGTCACGCTCATTACGCTTTAGCCAATCATGCATTTCACCTTGGCCATGCATGAACATTTCAAACTCCTGATCCGATTCGGAAACGTGCGTGCAGATGCGCCAGCGACGGCGGCGAGCCGCAGCGGTGGCGAGCTTGAGCAGTTCCGGGAGCGTGGAGTAGGGCGCGTGGGGTGACAGCCAGGCCTTGCACCGTGGATGTTTCAGGCGGGCGATATGCGTGAGCGCTTCGTTCAACACCGCTACCGGCTGGCGGCGGCTGCGAATGCCGGTCATCTCCAGAAATGAAAACACCCGCAGCGGTGTTTCATCCCACATTCCGGGTAGAAGCCCAGGCAGTGCTTCGATGTCGCCTACTGTGGTGGTGCCGTTGCGCAGAAGCATGGCTGCACCTTGCTGCCAGGAGTCAGCAAACTCCTCGTCACTCCACGAAGCCTTCGTGGCGGTGATCAGCTTGATCCAGTCGGTGAAGCGACGTGGCGGTGCGAACAACCCCGCCATGGCCGAATAGTCTAGGTGGCAATGGGCATTGATCAGGCCGGGCAGCAAGATGGACTCACCCAAGTCTTGAACGGGACCGCTGGATTCCCGCGAGAGGTCACGCCACTTTCCGACGGCTTGAATCCGCCTGCCCGTAATGAGCACCGCGCCGTTTTCAATCGGCGGTTGCGAAACCGGAACGACGAACCGGGCGCGGAGCAGCATTGGATCAAGCGCGGAACTCAGGCTGCCTGACGGCGAGCTTTGGCGCGGGCGGCTTCGGTATGTTTCTCCGCCTTGCGCTTGCTGTGACGCTTACGGATCTGCTGTTCGATCTTCTTGGTCACCTTATCAATTGCCGCGTAGAGGTCGGCATCGTGGTCTTCGGCGAACAGGTCCGGCCCACGCACGCCCAAACGGATGGAACAGCCGAACTGCTTTTCGGGAGCGCGGGTTTTGTCGTGTTCGATGATGACGCGAGCATCCACGGCCCACCGGTCGTAGTGCTCCAGCTTGTCGATCCGTTCGAGGATGTGCTGTTCGATGCCCTTGGTGAGTTTCAGGTTATGCGTCGAGAGAATGAGCTTCATATCTGGGCTCAAGATGCTTCGGGCGATGACTAAAATCCAGTGAAACGAAAAAAATTATGAATGTCGCCTCTCTTGGCACGAAAGATTTGCCGCCTTTGAGCCGCGCGGATAAGCGCTAACATTCCCATGTTTAGTTGGCCAGAGGCTGCCGAGGAGGCGGAATAGTGATGCGTTGACCGGGCTTGAGTGCGTTGATCTGCAAATCCGGGTTGGCGTCGATGATGACGTTCACCGGCATGCCGTATCGGGTGGAAAGTGCGCCAAGCGTTTCCCCGGCGCGAATGGTGTGATACTGCGGCTCCGGCGGGGCGGGCGGGGGGGGCGGCGCGTTCGGATCGGGCGGGACTTGTTGTCTAACGGCGGCAGTGTTGGCCTCGAGTTGTTGCACTTCCACGCGCTTCAATGCCACCGCCAACTGTTCTGGTGTGAGTTCGGGATTCTGGCTAACTGTTCGTGAGATCTCCTGGTCTGTGGCCTGATTGACGGCGTAAACCGTCTGGGCGGCTCCTGGCGTGCCTGCCGCTGAAGCTTGTGCGTAGGCGTCGCGATAATTTGGGTCCTGCAGCTTCTGGTAGAGCGCGTAACGCTTGTCGCCCAAGGCCAGTTTGATGGCGCGTTCGCGTTGAGTTTCCAGCGACTGGCGTTGCTGGATATCGTTCGGGTCCATGCTGTCGGCGAGTGCAGCCAGTTTCTGATCGAATTGATCCGTGACCAGGAACAGGGCCCGAAATTCATCGGGAGTCGCGTCGAAGTATTTCATCTCCCCCAACTGCCCACGTAGGTTGGAGGCGTTCTGTGAGTAACGCAGGAGAAATTCTTCCAGTTGCGCCGGGGCCAGAATCTTTTGTAACTCGACGCGGGTTTGCTCGCGGACGGCAGCCAGTTCAGCGGCGGTGGGATTGCGCCCTTCGCTCTCTGCTTTGGCGTAGAGGGCTTCCAAGCGGGATTGTGAGGTCGCGACAGCTTGTTTGATGGCGGTTTTGGTGTCGTCAGGCAAATTGCCCAGCACCGGCCCATCCAATATCACGGCAGAACGGGCCGGTTGCAGAGAGGCGAGTGAAGATTCGCCCCAGCCCGCGCCCAGCAAACCAGTAAGCAAGGTGCGGCGTTCCTGTTCGAGTTCCCGCTGTTTTGCTGAGGCGCTGGCAGTTAGCCTCGCGTCGGCCGTCGAACGCCACCATTGCTGGTCTGGGGTGCGCACTTCGGCGGCAATGCGCTTGGCGAAGACGGCATTAACGTCGGCGATGATGATGTCGCGGATGGTCTGTTCCGGGCAGCCGATGTCGCGTAGGTTGGCGATGTACGTCGCATAATCGGAGGATTCAATTTGATCCCACGTGAAAAACTGGCGGCGCACGACAACGTGGGTCCGGTATTTGACATCATTGGTTCCAGCGGCTTCGAGGGCAGGTGAGTGAGCGCTGGATTTGCGTGCATAATACCAGACCGCCGCAATGAGAACGGCGTTCACACAGGCCGAAAGGATGAGTAGGGTTCGCCAGCGCATCTTCAAAGGCTGTTTAGCTTCAAAAGACCGGTCCGGCAATGGGAAAACCTGCCTTGGGGTGGCGCAAGTTTCGTCTCGCGCCCGGGCGTATTTGTCGTTTTACTCCGCGCCGCAAATGAAACAGAAGGCATACGCACGCGCCGGGGTGGATATTGACCTCGGCAACCGAGTCAAATCCACGCTCCCCCAGATGCTCGCGGGTACCCATCGCCGCGAAGTCATGGGAAAAGTCGGCGGCTTCGGCGGCTTGTTCGCGTTGGACGTGAAGAAATACAAGCAACCGGTGCTCGTATCGAGCGTGGACGGCGTGGGTACCAAGCTGAAGCTGGCTTTCGCGATGGACCGGCACGACACCATCGGTCAGGACCTGGTGAATCATTGCGTGGACGATATCGCGGTGCTGGGCGCGGAGCCGCTGTTTTTTCTCGATTACCTCGGCACCGGCAAACTCGAGCCCCATGTGTTCACTGAAATCATTCGTGGCTTCGCCAAGGCGTGCGCTGAAAATAATTGCACGCTGATCGGTGGCGAAACGGCGCAGATGCCCGGCTTTTACCAGAAGGGCGAATACGACGTGAGCGGAACCATCGTGGGCGTCGTTGACAAGTCGCGCATGTTGAATGGGCAAAAGTCCGTCAAGCGCGGTGACGCCGTCATCGGCATCGCTTCCTCTGGTCTGCACACGAACGGCTACTCGCTGGCCCGCAAAATTTTCTTCGAGCAGCTCAAGCTCAAGCCGAAGAGCCGCGTGGCGGAACTCGGTGGAACCATTGGTGATGAACTTCTCAATGTCCACATCAGCTACTGGCCTTTGGTTCAGTCTCTCCTCAAGAAGTTCAATCTTGGTGCAACCCGTGTCATTCGCGGTCTCGCTCACATCACCGGCGGCGGTTTCGTGGACAATATCCCGCGCGTGCTACCGGGCAACTGCGATGTGGTCATCCGCAAAGGAACTTGGAAAATGCAGCCCATTTTCCGGATGATTGTCGAGAAGGGTGGCGTGCCGGACGAGGAGTTGTATCAAGTCTTCAACATGGGCATCGGCATGACGGTGATCGTGGCGGCGGACAAGGCTGATGCGGTGCTGCGCGAGATCAATCGCAGCAAGCACACCGCGTGGATCATCGGCGAAGTCGTGAAGGGCAAAGGGGAAGCGCGGGTCGTCTAGGGCGCATTCCCTAACTCTCGCACCAGGTCTTCCACCATCCAGTTGCGTTGTCGGGCGCAAAGACGGTCAGCGGCGGCGCCGTGTTCGTGGACTGCGTAGGCAACAGTTTTGGCTACGTCCGTCTGCAAAGCCGGTTGGGCTAAAAGTCCGGCGATAAATCCCGCCAGCACATCGCCGCTGCCACCCTGAGCCAGCTTTGGATTGCCCGAACCGTTGACGAAGATTTCTCCGCTGCTTCGCCCGATGAGCGTTTGATGCCCCTTCAGAACAACCCAGCAGTCGCCGAATCGCTTGGAGATTTCGCGCAAGGATTCTACGCGGCTGGCTTGGATGCTTTCACTCGTGGTCTTCAGGAGCCGCGCCGCTTCGCCGGGATGTGGGGTGATCACACGCACCACGTCCTTGGGTAATGGTTCGGCGGACAACCAGTGCAGCGCGGTGGCGTCCACGACGACGGGCACCTTGGCATCACGCCAAAGCTTACGTGTGAGCATGCCAAAGGCGTCCGACGCTTCTGGCGCAGCTAATCCCGGACCGACCATCAGGGCGGAGTAACCCGAGGTCAGCTTGGAGTCTGGATTCCAGGGGCGAACCATTGCGCTTTGTAATTGTGCGGCTGCTGGCCAATATGACTCGGCCATCGTGTGCAGGGTTACCAAGCCGGGCTGAGCACGTTGGGCGGCGTGGGTGGCGAGGACCGCAGCGCCGTGGAAGCCTTCGCTGCCGGCAACGATGCCAAGGTGGCCAAAACTGCCTTTGTGACTGGTAACTGAACGTGTTGGCGGGAACTGCGCGAAGTCTTGCTGCTCGATCCACCACAGTTCCGCGTCGCACTCTGGAATCGGCCCCAGCCCGACGTCTCCCGAAACTTCCAATCGCCCGACGAATGGCCAGGCACTGGTTTTGAGCAGTCCGGCTTTTGGCGTCCCCACGGTGAACGTCAGCCCGGCTCGCACGGCATCGCCCAGAGGTTCGCCTTTGTCGGCGTCCAAGCCGGAAGGAACATCAATGCTCACCACGGAAATACCTGCATTGTTCACCGCTTCAATGATCGCCACCCAACTCGCATCCAGGTGACGGTTCAAGCCGATGCCAAATAGCGCGTCTACGATCAGCGCCGGCTGGTGGCAGAGATGTTCCTTCAACTCTGGGAGCTGATTTGCGGGGTTGGTGACATCCAGACATGCGCAGGGGCGCCCATTCAAATAAGGGATCGCAGCACGTGCGTCATCACCGTTGTGGCCTTGTCCGACCAGCAGCAGGATTAAGTCGCCCTCGCAGGTCAATTGCCGAATGCGTTCCGCCAACCGTTGCCCCACGCGGTCAATGACCGCCGTCTCTGTCTGACCGCTGGCCCATGCTGCCGCTTCCCAAGCGCGCACCTGGACTCGAGTGAGAATGGGCAGGGCCATGCTGGCCTAGGCAAGTTTCCAGCCGTTGCGATACTCGCGCTTGACGAACTGGGCGGCCTCGGGTGCGTTGGTGGCGCACATGTTTGGGCCATCCCATTCGAGCTTCTTGCCCACACGGAGCGCGATGCAGCCCAGCAGAATGGTTTCCGTCAGCTTGGCGGCGAAGTCGAAGGAGGAATAGCACGTCGTTTCACCCTTGCAGGCGTGGATCCACTCCAGATGCTGCGCGGAGTCGAAGTCGGGGGAATAAGTGTTGCGCGGCAATGTGACGGGCACTTCCAACACGGCAGGATGTTCATCTGAAGCGGTCAGCTCCTTTTCGTCCTTGAGACGCAGGTAGGAACGTCGGCCGTAATCGTCGGGCGAAAAGATGCGTCCCTTGTCACC
>JAFMIZ010000153.1 GCA_017853715.1 Pedosphaera sp. | reverse complement strand
GGCAAGGTTCGGAAACGAGGCGCTGGGCTTTTCCGCCGCCCGGGCAGCGAACGCGTTCGCCGAGCCAACGGCCAGCAGAAGGATGCTTTTGGCGATCAGCCCAATAACATTGCGCCGCCCGGCTTTCCACCTGGCCGGATTCATGACTGGAGCAACGATTGCGACAAAATTCTTCATGACGCGATTGGTTTGAGGGTCTTCAGATGTGCATGATAGCGTTTCGGTTTCAACAAAGAAGACCCCGTGTTTACATGGTTGGCGGAACGTTTGGGAAAGTGGATAATCTGACAAACTCTACCCCGGCGCGCGTGTCGTCTTTATCTGGGCATGATTGGAAGACGCACGCATGGCCGGCCAATTGATATGATCCAAAACTCGCAAATGAAGAACGAACACACGATGACTCGAAACCCGCCCAGCCGGGTGCGTCCGCTCAAGGCAGCGATCTCCATGCTGGCCGTGATGTTGATGGGGGCGGCTTCGCTCCGGGCGGCGGACAAGCCAAACATCATTTACTTCATCATTGACGAACTGGGTTACTACGAGCTGTCGGGCATGGGGCATCCGGAATTGCGCACGCCGAACATTGACAGGCTGGCCACCGAGGGCACGCGCTTCACTCAGTTCCTCGCCGGAAGCAGTGTGTGCGCCCCGACGCGCTGCTCGGTGTTGACGGGCAAACACACCGGGCATTGCACTGTTCGCGGCAACGGCGGGGCTGATCCGCTGCTGGCGAACGAGGAAACCATCGGGTCAGTGCTGAAGCGTGCCGGCTACGCCACGGGCGGGTTCGGCAAATGGGGCGTGGGCGCACGCGGCACGTCCGGCGTGCCGGAGAAGCGCGGCTTCGATGTGTTCTTCGGTTACTACGATCAGGTGCACGCGCACACTTATTTCCCCCGTTACCTGGTTCGCAACAGCGAGGAAGTTCCGCTCGCGGGCAACACGGGTAATCCTGCCGAAGGCCAGACCTTCAGCCAGTATCGCATCTTCGAGGAGAGCAAACAGTTCATCCGTGAGAACAAGGATCGCCCGTTCTTCGCCTACCTGGCATGGACGCCACCGCATGGGAATTGGGGGATTCCCCAGGACGATCCGTCCTATTTGCTCTATAAAGACAAGCCATGGACAAGGGATGCAAAAATCTACGCCGCGATGGTCAATCTGGTGGACCGCGAAGTGGGCGAGATTCGCGACCTGCTGAAGGAGCTGGGCATTGCCGACAAAACGCTCATCGTGTTCACCGGCGACAACGGCGGCGCGCCCTATTTCGCCAGCAAGCAGCATCCGCGCGGCATTTTTGGCCCGAACGTGAACCCCAAGAACGGGGTTGAATTTCGTGGCGGCAAGCGCGACCTCTGCGAGGGCGGCTTGCGCGTGCCGGCCATTGCCTGGTGGCCGGGGCATGTGCAGTCCGGCCGCGTCAGCAGCCATCTGGGCTATTTTCCCGATTTGCTCCCGACCTTCGCCGAGCTGGCCGGCGCGTCGACGCCCAAGGACATTGATGGCATCTCCATCGTGCCCGAGTTGACCGGCAAGGGAGAGCAACCGCAGCACCGCTATCTCTACTGGGAAATGGGCAAACAGGCCGCCGTGCGCATGGGCGATTGGAAGGCTTATCGAAAAGACGACAAGAGCCCGTGGGCGCTTTACGATCTAGCCAGGGACATCAGCGAGACCAAGGACGTCGCCGCGCAAAATCCCGAAGTGTTGGCGAAGCTGAAGGACTTTGCCAAAGAAGCGCATCAACCGCCGGCCAAAGGCGAAATCTACGACCGGGCGCTGGCGCAAAAGGACCGCAACTATTTCGAACAGCCGGAGAAAACCGGCGCGAAAGGCAATGACCAGAAAGAAACAGAATAGACCTTCGCAAACTCCAGTTGAAGCAGCCTTCGGTCGCCGGTCTTACGGAATTGGAAGCGAGCAAATACGTGCGATTTATTGGGGCGGTCTGATGATCGGGCGCTTCACGGGCGCGGTGGAATTAAGCGAGATGAAAGCTGCCAAGAAGCAATGGCTGTTGCTGTTTATACCGTTGCTGGCCTATGGATTGTTGTGGGCGGCAAAGAGCGCGTCGGCGGAAATGTCATTGCGTTATGGCGGGAAGGCTTGCTGGCCAACGTGCCGGTGTTTGCAAAGTATCTGCCCTTCGTGGGGCTTTGCTGGCTGCTGTTTCAGTTCGGCGGGGCCAACGCCGCGCGCACGCTGGTAATTTTCTCTGTGACGGTGGTTGGGCTTTTGCTTGCGGCAATTCTGGTGGGTGGTCCTTTGGCCATGTGGTGCGTGGTGGCGGTGGGTTTGTTCACCTCGATCGGTTGGTCTAACACGTTCAGCCTCGCGCTCGAAGGCACGGGCATTTACAAGAGCCAGGTTTCATCGCTGCTGGTGATGGCGATTCTTGGCGGCGCGCTCCTGACGCCCGTCATGGGAAACATCGCCGACACAACCGGCAATCTTCGGATCGCTTTCTTAGTTCCGCTCGTGGCCTACGCATATGTGGCTTTCTACGGTGCGCTTGGCCACAAGTTTGGGCGTGGGAGACTGGCTGAATAGCGGCGGGCGGCTAAAATTGCAGGCCGGCTAGGTTTTGTTTTCACCGCGCAATAGGCCGAGCGTGTGCGCCTTGCCGACGGCGGCCGGCGCATTGCGCACCCCCAGCTTTTGGTAGATGTTCGTAACGTGATCGTCCACGGTGCCGTAGCTGATCTTGAGATGGTCGGCGATTTCCTTTTTGACCATGCCTTCGCCGAGCAGCTTGAGGATTTCGATCTGGCGTTCCGTGAGCAGCGGTTGCTCGCCGGTCTTGGGCAGCCGGGCCTTCAGCGTTTTTAAGATAAAACGGGCCACGCCCGGGTCCAGCGAGGCACCGCCAGCAACGACCGTTCGAATGCCCTCGATGATTTCGCTGACGGTGGCTGATTTTAGCAGGTAGCCGGAAGCTCCCAAGGAGATGGCTTTCAGAACGTCCGCCTCGCTGTCTGACTGCGTGAGAACAATTATCTTAGTATCAGGGGCGGCTGACAGAAATTCGGGGATCGCCTGGAGGCCATCAATGCCGGGAAGACGCAGGTCGAGCAAGATGACATCGGGCAACTTTTTCCCCGACGCCTCGCGAAGGCTGCGCAGGGCAATTTCGGCGGTGCCAAATTGGTCGCAGAGTTGGAGGCCTGCGTCCTGTCGCAGAGCCAGGTCGACCACTGCGCGGTAACGCACATTGTCCTCCACCAGAATGATGCGGATTTTCTCTTTCATCTCAAAAAGGCAAACCGGCGTATCCTCATATCCAAGCTGATCCGAGCGCCGCCTGAATCAGATGTATGGAGCGACGCGCCGAGCAGCTTTGCGCGTCGTTTTAACGAGAAAGGCACTTTGCCTTGAAGTCCGCGGCCATTGTCACAGACGGTCAGGCGGATTTTGCCCTTGGCAACGGTGAGATGGGTCTTCACTTGGGTCGCCCCGGAATGACGGATGATGTTGATGAGGCATTCTTGGTAGAAGAAAATCAGGTCAATACGTCTCCGGGCACCGAGTTTGGGGAGGGATTCCTCACCTTCAATGTCGAAGCGGTGCTGCAAATCAGTGAGAATTCGGCCTGCTGTCCGGCGCATGTCGCCGACGAGATCACCGAAAAGCCCCTTGGCCTCGAGCATGTTGGTGCAGTGGCGCATCGCTTGGCCGGCGCGTTCAGTCAACGACCGGATGCGTTCATGCAGGTCATCCAATACTTCCGGGGCTTCTTTGGACGACTTCGCGAGATCGCTCAGCAAGCCGATGGCGTGCATGTCGGCGCCCAGTTCGTCATGGAGATCGGCTGCGATCCGGTTTCGGGTTTGGTCAATGGCGCGCCTTTTCGCGACACGATCTATCATAACGATGATAACGATTCCTGCCGCAAGCAGACCGGTAAACCATATCAGTCGTTCGAACATGGTTTTCTGGCGGGCGTAGCGCTTGCTGATTTCAGCCGCCAGCAATGGTCGCTCTCGCTCAAGTTCGTGCCGCGTGGCCAACTGCTCCAACCAGACGCGAATCGGTAGGATCTCTCCATACACGTTCAAACCATCCGTGAGATTTGCCAGTTTGCGGAGACCGTAATCATAATATTCGAAGTTGGCAGTGACATTCTTGTGAAGAGCAACATTCTGGTCGCCGGAGAAAAGTTCGATCTCCGCCAAGCCTAAGGCGCAGCGGGTCGGCCCGTAGGGCGAGGCTGGTCCTGCGTCAACGGTTTTCAACCGAACAAAGCGACAATTGGGCTCGGGAAAGTTCCACATCATGATCGGCCCG
>JAFMIZ010000054.1 GCA_017853715.1 Pedosphaera sp. | reverse complement strand
CAGATGAAATCCTTTGGGCATGACCCCACCTGCCACGCCTCACAACTAGGGCAATTCCAAACTAGAATCGGTATCACAGCCAACCGCCAGCTTGTCATTTGGGCAGAAATTGCAACACTCCCGCTCCTTTGAGGCGTCCCAATGCCGCTTCATCCGGGCCCAATCAGTTGTGAATCCATCACCCAAAAACTGGCCGCTCATCGCCTTTGGTGGCTTTGCTTTACTCCCCCACCGGAGTTGCCGGGTCATGGGCAGTTATGGCCTCATGCTTCTGATTGCCTTCACCTTGACGGGCTGTGCGTTGCCCAAGCATGAAGTTGGCTTGAACAAGCTGTTGCAAGAGGAACTGGGTGAGTCGCGCAATGGCATCCCGGCCTATCGCTGCACCGTCGGGGCGCACCGGGGATCATCCATCGAATACATGGAGAATACGCTCAACGCTTTGAAGGCCGCGAACGCCAGCCGCAAATATGCGTTCGTCGAGTTCGACATCCAATACTCCAAAGACAATCGCATCGTGGTCTTTCACGACCGGCGGCTGCTGCGGTTGTTTGGCAGCGCCCGCTCCGTCGGCAACACCACGCTGGCGGAGTTGGAGGAAATTACTGGCGGTGAAGTCTGCACCTACGAGGAGGCGATTGCGGCGGTGGACAAGCGGCTCAACATTGAAATCAAGTCGCAGGGCGACGATGGGGAGGACGCACGGCTGGCGGATGAGGTGATTGATGACCTGCGCCGGCGCGGACGGTTGGGTGACGTGATGGTCAGTTCCATCTCCGGCAACGTGCTAAAATATATCAAGTCCAAGTATCCAGACATCCCCACAGGAAAGATTCACTGGCTCACGCGGTCGACGTATCTGCACCTCGACAGCTTGACCGAGGGACTTTATGCGGACTTGGAGGACACCGGTGCTGATTACCTTATGTTGCACGTTTCCAATCTTCGCAACATCGAACGGCTGCTGGCGTTGAAACCGAATGGCAAGACCATCATCTTCTGGGATTTCAAGGATAACATGTTCCTCGTCCACAAGGATCTCTCCGACCGCGTTTGGGGGGACTCCGGCACGAAAAACTGGTTGAAACAAGCGCGGTATGGGTTCCTCCACCCCCCGCACGATTAAGCTGTGTTTGCTGGAGGCGGCTTGGGTTCTGCATGGGTTCCGTGGGGTGCTGCCGGGTCCAACGGATGTTCATCCTCCAGCCAATGCTCGGACACTTTGCCGTCCCAGCAGGCGAGGTTCACCGGATAGATGCCCGGATCGAACATCACATGGTAGAAATGCCAGACGAGAATTGCCAGGCACGCCAGGATGGCCTCGTAATAATGGATCGTCGTGGCCACGTCGATCACCCAGCGCGGCAACCACTGGGTGACTTCCATCTTGAACCAGATGGCGAGACCGGTGACGCCCATGATGATGGTGCCCCAGACTACCGCCCAGTATTCCAGTTTCTCCGGATACCCAAACCGCTTGAAGCGCGCCCGCTCCGCGCTGCGGCCCGTCAGGTAACTCACGTTGGTGGCGACGTCTTTGACATCCTTTCGCTCTGGCCAGAAGTCGCGTAGTAATTGCCGTCCCTCCCTCGTGAACAGCAGGTAGCCAATATGGTAGAGTCCCAGCGCAATCATCGCTACGCCCACGATGCGATGGCTCCACCGCCGGAACACTTCGTTCGAGCCGAGTAGGTGAGCGACCCACGAGTCGGGAAACTTCAAGGCAAACCCGGTCACAGCAAGCACGATGAAGCTTGCCAGCAGCACGAAATGTTGCCAGCGCTGCTGCCGGTTCATGCGGACAATGGTGCGGTGCTCCGCCCTGTGCAGCCGTAGCCACTTGCGAATGAACAGGAGCCCGTTGTGAACGGTCATCACCCCGATGGTGGCGAAGATGAGGATAAAATAGATGCGGCGTACCCATGCGTTCACCTTGCCACCGAAGTCACCGGCTTGACTGGGTGCCACCTCCGCCACGTGAATCTTGCCCTGCGCAAATTTGTCCGTGGCCCCGGGATGACACTGGCCGCAGGTCGCGACGAGGTTGTTGGTGCTGATGCTGGAGCGCGGGTCCGCGGACGGCAGCACCAGGTGATAGCCGTGACAACTGGCGCAGTTCGCCGCCAGGGTTGAACCATACTGGGCGGCCAGCCCGTGGTAGCTGGCAAAGAACGTTTCCACGCGGTCTGTCGGCAGGTTGAACTTCGTGTTGATGCGCTCCGACGCGTGACATTTGCTGCACACATCGGCGGAGATCTTGAGCGTCCCGGCGGTCTTCAATTCCTCAATCCGATGTTCGGCGTGGCAATCTATGCAGGTGGCCGCTTCGCGCTTGCCGCTGGCGATGGCGCGACCGTGGATGCTCGCCGTGACATCGGCGGCGGCTTCCTCATGACAGGCCCCACAGGTTTGGGTGAGATTGGCAAAGTGCAGGGGGGAGGCTGGGTCGCTGATGGGCTTCAGCGTGTGGCCGTCGTGGCAATCCGTGCAGGTCGGAGCCGCAGCGTCACCATCCTCCAAGGCGCGCCCATGGACACTGGCTCCGTAGGATTGTGACTGGCGCGGGTGGCAGGCGGTGCAATTCACCGGCAGGGCCGCACGTTCGTCATCAGGATGGCCGGACGTGATGTCGGCGTGGCAGGACTGGCAGGTGTTGGTGGCGTGAACCGAGGCGCGGAGGACCAGCTCGTCCACGAACAGCGAAAAGGCCCGCCCGCTGGCATTGGTTTTGGTCTGCGAGTTGTCGTTGTGACAGTCGAGACAATCGTTGTCCGGGACGGGTTTCGCGGTCCGGCCTTCAGCCGCCAGCACAACCAGCATGATGGCCAGCACCGCCCGCAAAATGGATTGGGTGTGTGGCACGATGCCAATGTCACACGACGGCAGCAAGCTGCTCTACCGGGATTGCCGATTGCTTTGCGTTTTTTGCGGCCTGCGCGACGTCAATGCATCAGGCGCGAGAGCATCGCGTAAACGATCAACGCCAGCAGCACGAGACCGAGACCGAAGAAGAGGAAGCCAAAAAACCGTGCGATGCTCTTCCAACGTTCCCATTCGTCGCGCACACGGTGCTGGTCCAGCTTGCCGGCGGCTACGAGGCGGTCATACCAACGGCGGCGTTCGTGGAGCATCTCCGTTTTGGAGACGCGCCCCGAGAAGATGACGGTGTCCATCGGGAATTTCTCCAGCCGGAAGTGCGTGTTGAAGAAATGGATGGTGAAGATGAAACCCGCCGCAAGCAGCGCCTCGTCGGAGTGGATGATCAGGGCGACGTTGATGATCCAGCCGGGCAGGAAGCGTGTGAAGAATTCCGGGAACCACATGACCAGCCCGCTGAGGCCGATGATGAACACGCCCCAGAACACGGCGAAGTAATCGAACTTCTCCCAATAGGTCCAGCGGTCGAATTGCGGCTTCGGGCCTTTGCCGAAAAACCATTTGTTGTGCGCCAAGAAATCGCGCCAGTCCTGCAACGTGGGCATCATGGAGTCGGGGCCGAACACCGCCTGGCTCACCCGGCGCAGGCAAAGCTTGCGGGTCTGTGGGTCACGGATGAAGCCTCGACTGCGCCAGAAGTTCAAGGTCAGGCTGCCGACATGCAGGCCGAAGTAGAGGAAGGTGACGATGGCGCCGAAGCGATGGAGCATCCGGGCCGATTCCGCGCCGCCGAGCACGCTGAAGATCGTCTTGGCCCAGTCCGTGTAATAGAACTTCAATGGCATGCCGGTGATGACCAGCAGCAAAAAGCTCGTCACCACAAGGAAGTGGAGGAAGCGCTCGAAAGGCACAAAGCGCGTGAACCATTCATCGTCGCGCTGCACCTCGAATTTCGCTTCACGGAACTTTTTTGAGTCGTGCCAGTAAAGGTAAACGGCGCGCACCAGCCACGCCAATGTGTGCAGGCCGAAGAAGACGAACACGCCCACCAGCAGCGAGGTCATGAACAGAAAAACGACGTGCAACACGGGATAGTTTTCCTTGTCCAGTGGATTGGCGTGGGGCCGATACGCGGCAAAGCCGGGATTGGCGTCGGGGTGACATTGTTTGCAGGTGGCGACGATGTTTGTCGCGGAAAGTCTTGAGGCGGGATCTGTGGGCGGCAGCACGTCGTGGTGCCCGTGGCAGTCGTAACATGCCGCAACGTCAGAAGCCTGGCTGGGCTTGCCCAGCGCCATCGATTTGCCGTGATAGGTATCGCGGTAATGCTTCAGGCTGTCTTCATGGCATTTGCCGCAGCGTTGGTCGCTCACTTGTTTGAAGTGGCCATTGATAGGCTTCTCCACTTCATGCGCGCTATGGCAATCGGTGCAGACAGGTCCGCGCTTGTCCCCGGCGGCGAGGAGCTTGCCGTGGATGCTCTTATCATAAACTTCCTCCACCTTCACGTGGCACTGGCCGCAGGTCTTGGCGATGTTCTGATGGTTGATGGGCGACTCGCGATCTACGCTGCGCTTGATGTCATGGACGCCGTGGCAGTCGTTGCAAGAGGGCGCGACGATGAGGCCCATCTTGGTCAGGGCCTGCCCGTGGATGCTCTCGAGATAGTGACCGGGATTCTCGTTGGAGATGTGATATTCGCGGGTAAGGTTCGTGTTGGAATGGCACTGCGCGCAGGTATTGGGGAGGTTCAACTTGAAAACTGGCGACGCAGGGTGTTTCGCAGGGAGCATGTCATGCTTGCCGTGGCAGTCGGCGCAGGACGCTGCTGCAGACGCGCCGAGTTTATGGCTGGCGCCGTGAATGCTGTCGGCGTATTCGCTGGTCTCATCGGCGTGACAGTCGGCGCAACTGACCGGCTGTGCTGGCTGGTTGTCATCCGGATGTTTTGCGGTCAGGTCACCGTGGCAATCCACACAACTCAGCGTGTTGTGCACCGAGAGGTTGAACAGCTTCTGATCCACGAAGACGGACACTTTTTTGCCATCGGTGCCCGTCTTGTTCAGTGACTCCTCACCGTGGCACTCGAGGCAATCACTGTTCTTGATGGACTCGGTTGCCGCAGCTACTGAGCTGAAAGCAAAAAGGGCGCTGGCCATCGCTGGCAGCGCCCAGGCAAAAAACTTCGTTTGCGGTCGTTGGGTTCTGGCTACGTCAAAGTCCGCCGGTGTGACATTCATGACAGGTGGGGTTTTCATCGAGTTCATCGCCCGGATGGGTGAACGTCATGCCCCCGGGGTTCAGTTTGTTCAGTTCGTCGCCGCTACCCTGCGCGAGCAGCGTGTGACAGGCGTTGCAATCGCTGGCCTTGATGGATTGTTTGCCGTCGTCCGCCTTGTGCAGCCCGTCATGGCAGCGGAAGCAGCCCGGCCATTCCATGTGACCGATGTTGTCCGGATATGAACTCCAGTCCGCCTTCATTTCGGGGAAGAAATTCTCACTGTAAATCTTCTGCACTGCGTTAATCGCCGGTCGGATGCGCGGTTCGTTCGGATACTTTTGGGTCAGCGTGGTGGCAATCGCTTGCAGGGCCTGCGTCTCATTGGTGTAAGTTTGTGTCAATGCCGCCACGGCATTCGACTTGATCCAGTGCAGGTCGGAATCGATGCTCCCGAGCGTCATGGCTAGGTCCACGGCCTCGTTGGGAGTCTTGTAGCGGTGCGCCGGCCGATTGTGGCAATCCATGCAGTCCATGGTCCGAATCTCAAAGCCCGCGACATCGTTGGTGAAACTCTTCTTCCGAAATTCCTTGATCACGCCTTGATCGTCCACGGTGCGCACCCAGGGAATACTCTGGCGGGTTGCATCCGGCACCCAGCTGCCCTGCTCGAATTTGGCGGCGATGTATTCCGTCTTCTTGCCCACGTTCATGTGCCAGTGAATGCCGCCCACGGGACCATGCGTTGGATCGCCACCGCCAACGTGCATCAGCACGCGAACGGCGAAGGGGGTGTTCGTCTCATTCGCGAGGTGATAATTGAACGTGCGCTCCAGGTTGCCCACAAATTTGGCGGGCCAATGACATTGCTCGCAGGTGTCCTGGGCCGGGCGCAGGTTTTTAATTGGTGTGGGTACCGGGCGGGGATATTTGTCGAAGGCCACGGCATAGAGCTGGTAGCTGCCGGAAATCTTCGCCTTCACAAACCACTTGGCGCCGGAGCCGATATGACATTCCGTGCAGGGGACGCGCGCATGCGGGCCGTGCTGGTAAGTCACCAATTCAGGCTCCATTACGGTGTGGCAGGCTTCGCCGCAAAAGGTGACGGACTCGGTGAAGTGGTAGGTGTGATAGCTGCCCACCGCCGACAGGAGCAGGAAGAGCACGGCACCCGTTAGGAAGAATGCCATCATCCTCCGGTCACGGGTGCGTGATAAATCCACCACCATTTTCGGCCAGCCCTCCCCGGCCACTTGTCCCAACTTCCGCTTCTCGCGGATGACGCCAATCAACGTCAAAATGCTTCCCGAGATGAAAAAGAAAGGAGCTACGCAATAGGTCAGAATTCCGATATACGGATTCGAGCCGTGGGCCATCGTGTCCATGATGAACAGCAGCAGCGTCGAAAAGAGACTGCCGATGACGACGACCAGCCCGGTGAGGCTCAGCCAGTTCCGCAGGAGCGAGGGACGTCCGCTATGGACGACAGGTGTCTCTGGATTCATACAGCTTTACAACGAGTTACAACATTTTCCAGCTAGGCACTTGAAGCGTCGCCGCACACGACCTTCTGAGCCTTTCCAATCTTGGCGAAGGCTCACCAAATTTTGCACGGACCACGCGGGGTTCCGGGTAGTGGGGGGAACTGCGGATGAACACAGATTGCCCCAGATAGACTTCTATATCGTGACGGCTTCGGCTGCTTGTGCGGGTGATTTTTCGGGAAGGAACAATTTCACCATGACCACAAAGATGACGAACGGCAGCGCGAGCACTGCGCCCCCCATCAGTAGCCCCTCCATGCCGGTGAATTCCATTTTGTAGCTCATGAAGCCGCGCAGACTCTTGGAGAAAAGCTGGCCGCCGATGACCACATTCCAGCGCATGGCCAGCACGCCGAGGACGATAAGCATCCCGCTGGCTAAATACATGCGTTTGCGGACGATGTCCGGGATGCGTTTGCGCGCCAGTTGGGTGGCTCCCAGCATCAGCAGCGGCAGCAGCGTGCCGCATAGGGCTTGGCCGATGTTCAGGCTGAAGAACAATTTCTCCCTCGCCATTTGTTGAATCACGGCGAAATCTTCCTCCTTGGAATAAATCCGGTGCACCCAGTCCAGCGTTTCGATGGTTGCATCCACCACCAGCGCGTAGAATAAGAACATCCCCATTATGTCGAGGCAGCGCATGTCAATCGGCTTGCGGCGCACCCAGGAGACGATCATGTAATGGATCACGCACAAGGCGATGCCCGACACGATGGCCGACAGGATGAAGATGATGGGCATCAGCACGTTGCCCCACCACGGATTGGCCTTGATGGAGCCAAAGATGAATCCCACATAGCCGTGCAGTAGGAAAGCCGAGGGGATGCCCACGATGGAGATGATCCAGCTCAGTTTGTGGTCCAAGGCGACCGCGCCCACGGATTCATCCGTCACGCCCACGGTCAGGATGCGGTAAAGCAAACCCTTGAACCCCTTTTCCGTTTTGGACCAGCGCACAAAATCGAGCCGGTAATCGAACCACAGCTCCAGCAGCAGCACGGCCATCAGATACCACGCATAAACGAATCCAAAGATGGCCATGGGAGACGTCAGGTGGGGCGTCATCATGATTTCGTAACACCGCTCGGGATGCCCCAAATGAATGAGCAACGGCAACGTGGCGCACAGCATGAAGGACATTGCCGTCAGCAAGGACAGGCGATAGACCGGCTCGAGAGCTTTCACCCGGAACACGCGCACCAGCGAAGCCATGATGAACGCGCCGGCCACCAGTCCGGTGATATAAGGATACAGCACGATTAGCACGCTCCACAGCGGTTCTAGCGTGGCTTCGTTCGGATAAACGTAGCCCTCAAAGTGCGGCATGGCTTCCACCACTACATTGGTGACGTCCATATTACCGGACCTCCTTGTCTATGTTGGCATATTGCACGCGTGGGTCGGTGCCGAGGTGGGGCTTCAACGTTTGCACGCGGTTCTTCTTGAAGAATTCTTGCAGCGGGTCATCGGGAACGGGGTTTTTCAGATCGCCGAAAATGCGCGCCTGCGTCGGGCACACCTCGACACAGGCGGGCTTCAACCCGCGCGAGATGCGGTGGTAACAGAGCGTGCACTTCTCCGCCGTGTGCGTGATAGGATTCATGAAGCGGCAGCCATACGGACAGGCCTGAATGCAGAAGCCGCAACCGATGCAGTATTTGGGATCCACCAGCACCGCGCCATCCGGTGTGTCGAACGTGGCTCCTACCGGGCAGGATTGCACGCAGGGGGAGTGCTCGCACAGATTGCAAAGCTTCGGCACGAAGAAAGATTGCAGGATGTCTGCTTCAGGAACGGGAACATCGTTGAAGCCGTGAATGCCGCCCTCGGGTGAATCCACCCGCACCTCCCCGCGGGTCTCCGCCGAGCGCGGCTCAGGCTTCGTCACGATGTAACGCTCGATCCACGTGCGATAGTAGGGGCCGATGGGAACATTGTTTTCCTGCTTGCAGGCCTCGACGCAATGTCCGCAGCCGATGCAGCGGTTTACGTCGAAGGCCATCTGCCATTTGTGCTGCGTGGGGTCGTAGTCCTTGGGGGCCTCGGTTTTGACGAGCACTTTCTGGACGGTGGTCTTGGCGGCGTTGACGGCGGGCGCTGCCGCTGCTGCTACGGCGGCCAATCCCAGCTTGGTCAGCACAGTTCGACGTGACAGCGATTGTTTCATGGAACCTCCGAGGGTGCGTGGGGTTTGTGACATTCAATGCACTTGTCACCGGGGAAATGTTCGCGGCTGCTGATCTGTTTGTGCCAGTGCGGTCGCGAGGGATTCTTCTCGTGGCAGCGCAAGCAGTGACCGTGGGTTAATACCGGAAGCTTCACATCGAAGTTCTCCACGTGTGCCTGGCCGGGGCCATGGCATACTTCGCAGGAAAGCGACTGGTGATTGAATTTCGCGAGTTGCTTCGCCTGTTCCTCATGGCACTCGGTGCAGGCCGGTTTGCCCGCAAAGGTGCGCGGGTGACTGGCTGCTTCCATCAGGGCGTCCCCGCGATACCAGCCGTATTGGCCAAAGGAGCTGGGGGTCAGGAAGGCGCGGGCGATCAGGTAGCTGCCCACGATGCCGACGGTTAGGAGCACCAGACGAACGATCTGCGGCGGTAGTTTGAATCGCGTGTTCATCGTTGGTTCGACGAACTCGAGGGCTCAGCACGTCGGGCCTCAATCGGGTTCTGTCCAAGCCTAGGAGCATTGGGAATGTCAAACTCTCCGCTCCTTGCCGTTCTCTTTGCATTAATTGTCCGGCCCCAGCAACCCGTGCGGACCTGCATAAACAGCTCAGCCGAAGCTTGTAACCCTTGGAACACGCCAAAAAACTGCCGTCTCCATCGCTGCCCGCCTCGACAATGGGGAGGGTGGGTGGCAGGTTGCGGGCGTGTTAGATTTGAAGTTGGAACAACTGCGCAAACTCCTCCGCTCCTATGGCTCCTGTGTGGTGGCCTATTCGGGCGGGGTGGACTCCGTTTTTCTCGCCCGTGTGGCATGGGACACCCTCGGTGCTCGCTCGCTGGCGGCGATTGCCGACTCGCCGAGTTTGCCCCGCCGTGAACTGGAGGAAGCACTGACGCTGGCGCGCGAACACGGCTTTCCCGTGCAGGTCGTGCGCACGCAGGAATTCAACAACCCCGACTACCTCGCCAATCCGAACAACCGTTGTTATTTCTGCAAACACGAGCTGTTCACGGAACTGGGTCCGCTGGCCCGGGAGGGCAAGTTTGCAGTGATCGCCTACGGCGAGAACGCCAGCGACGTGGGCGATTTTCGTCCCGGCGCCAAGGCGGCGGCGGAATTTCAGGTGCGCGCACCTTTGAAGGAAGTGGGTTTGACCAAGGCGGAAATTCGTGAACTGTCAGCCAAGCTGGGGCTTCCCACAGCGGACAAACCCCAGATGGCCTGCTTGAGTTCGCGCATTCCCTACGGCGAACCGGTGACACCCGAAAAGCTCCGCATGATCGAGGCGGGCGAAAATGTGCTGCGCGACCTGGGTTTCTTTGATGTGCGCGTGCGGCATCATGAGTTGAAGCTGGGCCACTTGGCGCGGATTGAAGTTGGTCCCGGCGAAATGGAGAGGTTTCTCGCCAACGGCACGGGCCAGCGCGTCGTGGATGCCTTGAAGCAGGCGGGTTACTCCCACGTGACGCTGGATTTGCAGGGTTATCGCCGTGGGAGTGCCAATGAAATGCTGCTGGGTGCGAGCATTCCAAAGTTGGATACTATGCCGCGCAGTTGAAACTTTCGTTTTCTTCCGGTTTTAACATCCTGAGCATATATGCCGCAGTTCAATTACAAAGCTCGCCGCCGCAGTGGCGAACTGGTGGAAGGCCTGCTGGAAGTCGCCGACCGTCCGGCAGCGCTCGCGCAGATCGAGCGGCTCGGGCTGTTTCCCGTGGCGGTCGAGGTCGTGAAGGGTGCGGCCGTCGCTAGCGCCAACAGCAGTGCGGGCGCTAGTCGTTCCGTCTCGGATATGTTGCCGCCCAGCTTGCGGGTTTATCTTCAGCGCCAGCGTAAACCCAAGTTGCAGGAACTGGCCACCTACACCACTCAGCTGGCGAACTTGCTCAAGTCGGGCATGCCTCTCACCGTCGCGCTGAACAGCATGACGCACCTGGAAACGAAGGGCATTCCCGCCAGCGTGAGTCGTGAGTTGCGTCAGGAAGTTATGGAAGGGCGTGGCCTTTCTGATGCGATGGCCAAGCAACCGGTGGTTTTCTCGGATCTCTACATCAACATGGTGCGTGCCGGTGAATCGAGCGGTTCGTTGGTAGAAGTGTTGCGTCGCATGGCGACCCACTTCAACCAGTTCGCTGAGGTTCAGGCCAAGTTCAAGTCGGCGTTGATCTATCCGGCGTTCGTGTGCGTCGTCGGCATCTGCATCGTGGCGTTCTTCATGTTCTTCATGCTGCCGCGGTTCATGGCGATGTTCACCGGGTTCACAGTGGCCCTGCCTTTGCCCACCCGGATGCTGATGGGGTTCAGCAACATGGTGACCAATCCCTGGTTCTGGAGCATCCTCATCCCCTGCCTTCTGGCCGTTGTCGTGCTGTTCTTCCGCTTCCGCGCGACGCCGCATGGCAAGATCAAGATGGACGAATGGAAGATGAAGGCGCCCATCGTCGGCAAGGTGGTCAAATTGAACCTGTTCGCCCAGTTCGCACGCACGTTGTCCACGCTGCTGCACAACGGCGTGCCGGTGCTGACCGCGTTGAAGATCACCGAGCAGATCATCCCCAACATCATCATGAAGGAGGCCATCGCGAAGACGCGTCAGGCGGTGACCGATGGCAAATCGCTCGCCCAACCGCTGGCGCAGGGAAAGGTGTTCCCGCAACTCATGGTGGACCTCGTGCGCATCGGGGAGGAAACCGGCGACGTGCCTGGCGCGCTGGCCAGTGTGGCGGATACTTACGAGGGGGAATTGCAAATCGGCCTGCGCGCGATGACCAACCTAATTGAGCCGATGCTGATCGTGGTCATGTCGCTCGGCGTTGGTTTTCTGCTCATCAGCATTCTGCTGCCCATGTTCAATCTCATCTCGGCCATCAGTGCGGGGGGTGGCGGTCGGTGACCACCCGCTGCCAGCACGGGAACACCGGAGCCTTCACCATGATCGAGATCATGCTGGTGATTGGCATCCTCGCCTTGGTGATGACGCTCAGTGTGCCGTCCATTTACAGCTCGGTGAAAAAGGGTCCGATGCGCTCGGCGATCACCGGCGTGACCGAGGCGTGTGATATCGCCAAGGCCCGCGCGGTGTTGAGTGGGAAGTGTGTCCTTCTTACCTTCAACCCCAGGGGGCGCTCTTATGCTGTCGAGGGTGGTGCGCTCAAAGGTGTCGGCCTGGGAGTTACGGGCTCCGGCACCATTGATGAATCCATTGACATTGAGATGCTCGATGTGAATTTGACCGAATACAAAGGCGAGGACCGAGCCATGGTGCGGTTTTACCCTGATGGCACCAGCGATGAATTCACCCTCATTCTGCGACAGGACGGTAACTGGGTGAAGCTGGCACTGGACCCAACCACCAGCGTGTTGAACCTCGGAAAGGTGGACGAATGAGGCTGCGAGCCCAGAAACATCCTGCGCCGGCCGCCTTCACGTTGATGGAGGTGATGATTGCGTTGGCCATTTTCTTCACGGTTGCCTTCGTGATTCTGGGCGTGGTCAGTCAGGGGTTGAGCACTGCCCGGGCGCTGCGCACCACCCGTCCTGATGCCTCTATCATTGCAGCCGACCTGTGGATCACCAACAAGCTGGAGGAAGGGTCCGAGAGTGGCAACTTCGGCAAAATCTATCCTGACCATGAATGGTGGTATGACGCCATGGCAGACACCAACGGCATGTGGCATGTGGATATCGAAGTGTATCGCCGCGGCAGTCGCGGCGCCCCGGAATCTTCCTTGAGCATCGAAATGTTCCGTCCCCAGTGGCAGACCAAGAAACTGGGGTTGCAACCATGAACACACCTTGCAGAGATGATCAACGCCGCGCGCGCGCCTTCACGCTCCTTGAGGTGATGATTGCGCTGGCCATACTGACAGTGGTCGTCGGTGCGATCTATGGGACATGGCGGTCCATCATGGGTGCCATGCGCGTGTCCCGAGTGGTCGCCACCGAGGTCCAGCAGGAGCGGATGGCGTTGCGCTGGATCAGCCAATCCATGACTTACGTGATGTGGCATCAGGCCAACAGTCGGCTCTATTATATCACCACGCCCAACGACGAGGCCAACACCTTGTCATTCGTGACCCGATTGCCCGATAGCTTCCCTCGCAGTGGCCGCTTCAACCGTGTGCCGGTGCGGCGGGTGGAGTTCTCGCTGCAGCCCGGCAAGGACGGCGGCAACGATCTGGTGCTGCGTCAGCACCTCCTGACTGCGGACGGGTTTGATCAAGATGAGATGGAATATCCCTTTGTGTTGATGAGCGCGGTTCGGGAGATGGAGATGGAGTATTACGATCTGCAGAAACAGGAGTGGGTCACGGAATGGCCCAGTTCCAATCAAATCCCGGTCCGGTTGCGCGTGACGCTGAAGTTGGACGACAAGAGCAACAAGTTCGGCCAAGGTCGCGGAGTGTTTGCTGAGGGCGTGCCGGCATCGGTGGGGGTTCAATCTGCGTGGCAAGGCCGCGCGCCGGGGCAGCAGGGGAATCCCCCGCCCGGGCTTCAACCTCCGCCCCCGCGCCAGCCATGAAGCTTCATTTCAACCAGTCAACGTCTGGCGTGGCCCTGATCATCGTGATGATCTCGGTGGTGGCGTTGTCCATTCTGGCAGGCATCTTCGCGTTCCGCATGAAGGTCGAGGCGCGGCTGGCCATGAATTCCAACAACGACGCCAGCATGGAATGGGCGGCGCGGTCGGCAGCAGAATACGCCAAGATGAAACTTGGCGAGGAGATGAAGGCGGGTGTTCCCGATTCGCTGGGCAGTTATTGGGCTGGCGGCGTGGGCGCCGGGGCTACTGGTTTGACGAATGATTTGCTGGAATCTTTCCCGATCACCTACGAGTTGGGAAAAGCGCAAATCACCATCGGGAAACTGGTCGATCTTGAGCGCTTCGCGAATATCAACGCGGCGAACGAGGAGCAACTGGAGCTGGCGTTGACCTTGATGGGAGTGGACGTCGGCGAGTTTCCGGTGATGGTGAACTCCATACTGGACTGGATCGACCCCGACCAAGTTGAACGTCCGCAGGGCGCGGAGTCGGAGTTTTATGAGGCGCTGGAGGTTCCTTACTATGCCAAGGACGGTCCGATTGATGACCTCTCCGAGCTGCTGCGCATCAAGGGATTTCCGTGGGAACTGTATGACGCCTACTCTCCTGACTTCGTTCCCGCCCAGGCGCGCTCCGAAGCCAGTCGCCGGCTTGGCTTCAATGCCGATGTGCCGGTTTACAATGTGGGCTTCAAGCAACTGTTCACGCCCGTCTCCACGGGAAAGATCAATATCAGCACCGCGGGTCGTGAAGTGCTTCAGCTCCTGCCCGGCGTGGACGAATACACTGCCGAAGGGATTATCAAGTTGCGCGCCGGATTGGATGGAGTTGATGGCACCGAGGATGACATCCCGTTTCGCAATCCCGGCGAAATTATCAACGCTGGCATCAACCCGGGCGTGGTGCAACGTGTGATTCCATTCTGCGACGTGCGCAGCCGCACCTTTGAGGCGCCCATCACGGTCAGTGTCGGCGGTTACACGAAAAACTATCGTGCAATCATAGTCCGGAACAATCCCCGCGATTTGCAGGTCATCAGCTTCCAACCGGTGAATGAGTCCGGCGGCCTCGCGCAGCCTGAACCGGAAATGTGAGATGCTCTTCGGAGCGCGCCGTTCTCGGGCGCACCCCGCGACTGAATCATTTTAGCTGCGTGCAGGTAAATTGACACTCTCCCCTCAGATAGATGAAACAACCCGATTCCAATTCTGCGCGGCGCACCATTCGTTGGTGGCCCGCCATCCTTGTGCTGCTGCTAGCCACTGGAGCGATCGTTTGGGTTCGTGCCCAGACTGACTGGCCGTTCCAGAAGCGGAACCTGACCAGTATTGAGATTCTGCTTGTTGTGGCGATTCTGCTGCTGCTGTGGTGGACGTTTTTGTCGCGGGCACCGAAACGCCTATGCCTGGGGATCACCTTCGGTCTGGTTGGCCTTGGCGTGGTGTGCGGTGCGCTTTTCCGCGTGACGGGAGTGAGCGGCGACTTGATGCCCATCGTCGAATTCCGCTGGGCGAAGCCAGGGGCTGTCGAGTCGGCTTCCGTGACGCCGCAGTCTGAATCAGCCAGCACGACCTTAGTGGCCTCGGCCAATTCCTTTCCCCAGTTCTATGGCCCCGACCGCAATGGTGTGCTGCCGGGACCAGTGCTCGACACCGACTGGGTCGGAAACCCGCCGAAGGAATTATGGCGGCGACCGGTGGGTGCGGGCTGGTCGGGCTTCGCGATTGTAGGTGATGTTTGCGTGACGCAGGAGCAGGAGGGGCCAGATGAATGCGTCGTCGCGCGCGACTTGGCGACGGGTAACGAACGTTGGCGCCATCGCGATGCAGCACGTTATAGCACAACGATTGCCGGTGAAGGTCCGCGGGCGACGCCGACCATTGCCAGCAACCGCGTTTACACCTTCGGTGCCACGGGAATCTTGAACTGCCTCGATCTGGCCACGGGCCAACGACTTTGGTCGCGCGACGTAGTGCAGGAGTCAGGTGGCAAAGTGCCGCAATGGGGCGCGACGTGTTCGCCTTTGCTGGTGGATGAATGGGTGGTGGTTCACGGCGGGGAAGCAGCTTCGCATTCGCTCTACGCGTATCGCGCCGACAATGGCGAGCCAACCTGGCAGAGCGGCACCAGTGCCAGTTATTCGACGCCCATTGTGGCCACGCTCGCCGGCGTGCGGCAGATCCTTGCTTTCAATGATGGCTCGGTTACCGGACATGATCCGGCCACGGGTGCAGTGTTGTGGCAACGTGCGTGGGGCAACGGCAATGTCGTGTGCGCCACGCCGTTGGTGGTGAGCAGCAACCGGGTTCTGTTTTCCAGCGGCTATGGCGTGGGCGCCGAGTTGTTGGAGCTTTCTCCGAAGGGCGAGGGCAAGCTGGCGGTGGAGCGCGTGTGGAAATCCATCCGCATGAAGGCGAAATTCTCGCACCTGTTCATGCGCGACGGCTCTGTGTTCGGCTTGGACGACGGCATTCTCGCCTGCGTGGATGTGGCGAATGGCTCCCAGAAATGGAAGGAGGGTCGCTACGGCCACGGTCAAGGCCTGCTGGTGGGTGATCTGTATCTGCTCATGGCCGAGTCGGGCGAATTGGTGCTGCTGCGTCCAACGCCCGAAGCGCCGAACGAACTCACGCGCCTGAAAGTGTTCAGCTCCAAAACCTGGAATCCCCCTGCGCTTGCCGGTGATGTGCTCCTGCTGCGCAACGACCGCGAAGCCGTGTGCTTGAAACTGCCAGTCGTGCGCGAAAGGTAAGCGTTGGGTTGATGGACGCATTGATTTTTCTGCGGCACTCCGGCTAACTGCCTTGTATGAGCTGGTTGCTGTTTGCCGATCGTCTTCCTCGCCGGGCCTTGTTCCTCGTGCTCGCGCTGTTGGTGACAGGCTGCGCCCACCGTAGGCCCAATGCTCCGCTCACTCGGGTCGACGACTCCAAAGGGTATTACTTCCACGCTACAGCCCGGACGAATCAGTCGGACGAGATTGTTTTGGCGCTGGCGTTCTCGGGCGGCGGCACACGGGCAGCGGCGTTCGCTTACGGGGTGTTGGAGGAATTGCGTGACACCAAACTGCCGGGGGACGAGTCGCGTTCGCTGTTGGATGAGGTGGATGTGATCTCGTCGGTGTCGGGTGGAAGCGTGACTGCAGCGGCGTATGGACTTTATGGCGACCAGGTGTTCGAGGTCTTGGAGCCTGCCTTCCTCAAGCAGAACGTGCAGCGCAATCTGGCGTTCCAGACACTCAACCCGTTGCGTTGGCCGGCGTTGTGGTCCGCGACCTATGGACGTTCGGAGCTGGCGGCGGATTATTACGATCGGATTTTGTTTCAAGGTGCCACGTTCGAAACGTTGCGCACGAACAACAGCCCGTTCCTGGTGATCAACGGCACGGACATCACGTCGGGTTCGCGTTTCGACTTCACGCAGCACTCGTTCGACCTGATTTGTTCAGATGCAAGTTCCTATCCGATCGCCAGTGCGGTGGCGGCATCGTCGGCGGTGCCGGGCGCGTTGACGCCGATCACGTTGAAGAATTATTCGGGCCAGTGTGCGTGTGCGTTGCCTGAGTGGATCCCCAATGCACGGGCCGAGGACCGTGGCCGTATCAGTCGGCGTGCGGCGGTGCTGGCGAGTTATCTGGATGTCACCAACCATGCCTACCTGCACGTGGTGGATGGTGGGGTGAGTGACAACTTGGGGGTGCACCCATTCATTGATTATTTGCAGTCCATTCCGTTGAGTTCTGCGCGTCTTGATGAGATGCGTCAACTCCGGGCGAAGAAGGTGATCATGATCAGTGTGAATGCCTATGCTTCCCCGGATCGGGATTGGGACCAGTGGGAGGAGGCGCCCGGCTCTCTCACCACCGCGGCGACGGCGGCGGGTCACACGTTGGATGCCCGTTCGTTGGAGACGGGTGATTATTTGAAGGACGGCCTCAAGCGGCTGCCGCAGATGGCCGACATGCCCAGGGATGTGAAGCTGTATCCGGTTTTCCTGAGCTTCACGAACTTCCGCGACCAGACGCAGCAACGGTTCTATCTGAACCTGCCCACGAGCTTCTTTCTGCCGGGCACCGATGTGGACAAGCTGAAGGCGGCGGGGCGGCAGTTGTTGCGGGCCGACCCGAAGTTTCAGGAGTTAGTGCAGGATTTGGGGGCCATGCGCGTGGAGCGGAAGTGAGTAGGGTGGCGTCTTGGATGCTGGGGTTGGCGCTCGGAGTCCCGGCTTTAGCCGGTCTGGTGAGTGCTGCGGATTTATCAAGGGACCGGCTAAAGCCGGGACTCCAAACAGCGGGTTCACAAACTATGCGCCTGGAGTCGTGGCTTGTTTCGTGGCGTGGCGGTTTGCTAGTTTGCCGCCATGGGACGTCAATGGTTACATGCTAAACGATTGGTCGCAGGCCTGAAGAAGGGCCGGACGACCGGCAAGCTGGTGCGCGAAATCATGGTGGCCGCCAAGATGGGCGGTGCCGATCCGGGCATGAACGCCCGTCTCTTCACCGCCATCGAAAAGGCGAAGAAGGAGAGCGTGGCCAAGGACGTCATTGAGCGTGCGGTGAAGAAGGGGGCTGGCACGGGCGACGACAAGCTGGTGATGGAGCACGTGGTGTTCGAGGGCAAGTCGCCGCACGGCGTGCCGGTGATCATCGAGTGCTACACCGACAACGTGAACCGCACCGCTCCCGAGATGCGCAAGATGTTCAAGGAAGCCCAGCTGGGCGTGGCGGGCTCGAACAAATTTCTGTTCGACCATGTTGGCTTGGTGGAAGCCTATCACGCTGACGCGGGCACCGACCATGAGGCCGCCGCCATCGAGGCCGGAGCCAACGAGGTGGAGGCGTTGGGTCACGACCAGAATGACGACATTCCCGAGGGCGCATGCGGCGCGCGTTTCATCTGCGAACGCACAGCGGTCCACACCGTGGCCGAGTGGTTGAAGGGGCAGGGGTGGACGGTGGTCACGAGCGAAATCGGTTACGTGCCTAAGCAGTTTAGCGAGCTTTCCGACGACCAGCGTGCCGAGGTGGGCGAATTCCTCCAACAGTTCGAGGATCATGACGAC
>JAFMIZ010000152.1 GCA_017853715.1 Pedosphaera sp. | reverse complement strand
CTGCAACAGTTGAAGGACATGGGCGTTTACGACGACACGCTGGTGATTTACATGGGCGACAACGGCTTCATGTTCGGCGAGCATGGGCTGATTGACAAACGCGTGGCCTACGAGCCGTCCATGCGCGTGCCGATGCTCGTGCAATGCCCCGCGCTCATCAAGGGCGGCACGGTGGTTACCCAGACGGTCGGCAATATTGACGTCGCCCCAACGGTGATGGAAGCGATGGGCCTGAAGAAACCCGCGCACATGGACGGGGACAGCTTCCTGCCGCTCGCGGAAGGCAGGACCGTTCCGTGGCGCCAGGACTTTCTCTACGTCTATTACTGGGAGAAAAATTTTCCACAAACGCCCACCACCTTTGCGCTGCGTAATGACCGATACAAATACATCACTTACTACGGCCTCTGGGATGCCGATGAACTTTACGACATTCAAAGCGACCCGGACGAAACCCGGAATCTACTTAACGATCCCGCGCATCAGAAGCTGGCCAAGCAGATGGAGAACACGCTCTACAAGAAAATGGGCGAACTGGGCGGAATGGAAATTCCGCTGAACCAGCCCGCCGGCGGCATCAACAACAAACGCCTCCGCAGCCGCGGCGGGGATCATGCCTCCGATTTCCCGTCACCCCTGATTGTGGATGAGCCCATCAATCACGATGCGAACTGACCGACGGTTTTTCCCTTCAGACCAGAGCGGCATTGCGCCCGCCTTCGCTTTGGATGTGGTGGACGGCCAGAGTCCAAATTCACGACCAAGTAACCGCGAAGGGCATCATGAATGACATCAGCCCGAGTCTGAAATTTGTTCTCCTCTCGTTATGGCTGCTGGTGGCGGCGGGTGTGCGAGCCGAGGTGGATCGTGTGAACCAGCCCGCCAAAGACGCGGAATTGGCCAGGAAAATCCTGCAGGATGAGCGGATGGATACGGTGGAGCGCATGGGATACGCCTTGCTCAAGACGGGCTTCAACGCGGGCAGCCACTACCAGGAGGTATGGATTCGCGATCTCAATACCTTCATCATTCCCATGCTGGATGTCGTGCCGCCGCAGTCTGTCCGCGAGGCGCTTCTGATTTTCTTCCATTTTCAAGGAGAGGGCGGAAACGTCGTTGACGGTTATGTGCCGCGGGATAAAGGGGCAGCGCGATACCAGTTTCGATTCAGCGCAACCCAACCCGATTTCAAGGCGCACAAGAACACGGTGGAAACAGATCAAGAGAGCTCGTTGGTGTTGGCGGTGTGCCGGTATATCGCGAAGACGAAAGACGCGACCATTCTTGATGAAACCGTGCAAGGCATTCCGGTCCGTAAGCGTCTGGAAATGGCCCTGGAATATCTCCTGAAGCACCGCTTCTCCCGGAAGCATGGCCTGATCTGGGGGGCAACCACGGCAGACTGGGGTGATGTGCAGCCCGAACACGATTGGGGCGTTGAGCTTGACGCCAGCAGCCACCGGGCAATCGACATTTACGACAATGCACTCTTCTTGCTGGCCATCAATAACTACGTGAACACGGCTTGTGCTGGAGACCGGGTGCGGCAGGAAAAGTGGGAGCAATGCGCCGAGGCGCTTCGGAAATCTGTGCGCGAGCATTTATGGGACAAGGCCGCCACAAAGTTTGTTCCTCACCTTTACCTGGATGGCTCACCTTTTCCTGCGGGGTTCGATGAGAGAAATATTTTCTACCATGGCGGGACAACCGTGGCCATCGAGGCCGGTCTGCTGACCCAAAGCGAGATCAGGTCTTCCTACCGGAAGATGCGGGAAAATGTGGAACATGCCGGCGCTGCAACCATCGGTTTGACTCTTTATCCGCCCTATCCTGAGGGCTTCTTCAAGAACAAATCAATGTCGCCCTACTCCTATCAAAACGGGGGCGATTGGACATGGTTTGGCGCGCGTCTGGTCACGCAGTTGGCTCGGAATGGTTATGCGGAAGAATCCTACCGGGAACTGACAACCATGCTCGATCGCGTGATCAAGCACCAAGGATTTTTCGAGTGGTGGACTCCAGGCAACCAACCCCGGGGAGCTGGCAAGTTCAAGGGTTCGGCGGGCTCGCTCCTCGACGCGATTCACGAATTGCGCCACTGGGCCAAGAGCATCAGCATGACCACGGTGTCGGCGGCCAAAGCCGGCAGCGGCGGTGAGAATAACATTCGGGAGTTGATTGCGAAATTACCCGCAGGCAGCAGTCATCATCTTGACCTCGCCTACGTAGCCGGGACGAAGCCCGGGCTGAAGCCAGATTCCGTGCAGACCCTCGACTTGTTTGTCCCTCCTGGCAAAGGCCCTTTCCCGCTTATTTTCTGGATTCACGGCGGGGGGTGGCACAGCGGTGGCAAGGAGAATTCCGGAATTAACTTGGCCCTGAAGTTTCTGCCGAAGGGTTTTGCTCTCGCGTCCATCAACTACCGCCTCACCGCCGATGCGCCGTTTCCCGCGCAGATTGAAGATTGCAATGCCGCCTTGATCTATCTGCGTCAACACGCCGTCGAATATCGCCTCGATCCGGGTCGCGTGGGCGCGCTCGGTCACTCTGCGGGCGCGCACTTGGCAGCGCTCATGGCGGTCACTGGCGATAGCCGGCGGTTTTCTCCCGACCCCGGCGCATCCGTCCGGGTTCAAGCAGCGGTCTGCTGGGCCACGCCCGCCGACTTGGATCGCGAGCGCGGCGACTGGCCCAAGACCTCGATGATGTATAACGGCACGAACGCTCCTCTTTGGGCATTCTTCCCCGACAAAAGTTATTATGGAAGTTTTGCGCGCACGGCCAGCCCCGCTTCCTATGTTCATCCGGGAGTTCCACCCATGATCATCGTTCACGGGGCACAAGATAAACTCGTGCCTCCCGGCCAGGCCGTCGCCTTTGCCGAGGCCCTCAAAAAAACCGGTGTGCCGGTGACGCTGCGCGTTGATCCGGAGCACGGCCATGATGTCATGAACGCGCGCTCCACCGATGAGGCGATCGAATTTTTCGATGGAGTCCTGAAGCCAGGCCAGCCATGATTCGGTTAATCCTGCGGTTTGGAGGCCGGGAATTCCCACTCCCCGTTTCAGGGGAGTATCCAAAACTTGCTGCGTTGGCTAGATTGCATTCTTAATCACATAAGACCCAGTTTCTCAACGGCCTGCGAGCCATTTGGGGCGCGAGATGGGCGCGGGGATTTGAACCGGCTCAATCTGAGCAAGTGGCTGAAGTTGACTGGACTTTGAAAACTACACAAAACAAATGAACATCAATCCGCTCGGTGTGGCACTGGTCGCGTTCGCATTGAACCTGAGCGCCGTTGAATCCAGCGATGTCTTGAAGCTTGTTGACCCGTTCATCGGAACTGGTTTTCACGGCCACACATTTCCCGGCGCCACGACTCCATTTGGCATGGTGCAACTCAGTCCGGACACGCGCACCGAAGGTTGGGACGCCTGCGGCGGTTATTACCACGCAGACACAGAAATCTGGGGCTTCAGCCACACGCATCTCAGCGGCACTGGTATCGGCGATTACGGCGATGTGCTCCTCATGCCATTCACCGGGGAGGTGAGCATCAGCTCCGGAACACCCCAGAAACCAGATTACGGCTATCGTTCTGCTTTCAAGAAGGAGAGCCAGATTGCCACCCCCGGATACTACAAGGTCGACTTGGATCGGTTTCGAGTGAAGGCGGAGCTGACGACCACGCCGCGCGTCGGAGTCCACCGCTACACCTTTCCGAAAACTGAGACTGCTGGCTTTGTGATTGATTTGAAGCACAGCCTCCAGAACCGGCAGGTGTTGGAGGCGGAAATCAAGGTCATCAACGACCGTGAAATTGCTGGCTGGCGTCATGTCCGAGGCTGGGCGCCCAATCGGCGGATCTACTTTCATGCGGAGTTTTCCAAACCCTTTGTGGCCGAATTATATGCGAATGACACTTTAGGCAACAGCCGCGAGATCACCGGCAAGAACGTCAAGGCAAAGCTCAAGTTCGCCACGACCGCCAACGAGCAAGTTATGGTCAAGGTCGGCATCAGCCATGTGGACCTCGAAGGTGCAAAGCGCAACAACAGTCTGGAGATGCCCGCGTGGGACTTCGACGGAGTGGTCAAAGCGGCGGAGCAACTCTGGAGGAAGCAGTTGAGCAGTCTCGAAGTTTCCGGCGGCACCGCGGCGCAGCGGAAAATATTTTACACCGCAGCGTATCATACCGCGATCTGCCCCAACATTTCCAGCGACGCGGATGGCCGTTATCGTGGCATGGACCAGAAGATCTATCAGGATTCCAGCTACACCAACTACACGGTGTTCTCGCTTTGGGACACGTTCCGTGCCCAGAACCCG